>SKZT01000120.1 GCA_007127235.1 Desulfobacteraceae bacterium | reverse complement strand
GTAGGTAGGTAGGTAGGTAGGTAGGTAGGTAGGAAAGAGCAAGGCCCATATAACGTTGGCGAACCCATTTTCAACCATGGAGGAGGAGTCATGGGTAAAATCGGTCGGAATTCTCCGTGTCCTTGCGGCAGTGGGAAGAAATACAAAAGGTGTTGTGAGAAGAAGGAAGCCGAAATGAAGACAAGCCAGCTTCCGCCAGGGCGTTTTCGGTACGAAGCTGGAAGCTATGGTGGTTCGGGGCGTGGTTACGTGCCGTCCATTCTCGGGTACAAGGAGGTCGGGCCAAATTCATGGGTCAAACATCTCTGTCTGGTAAAGCCAGAAGCGGTATTCGAAGATCATGAAGCTGCCACTTCCACTGCCGAGGGGCACCTTCCTGCTGCAAGGCAGGCTCGAATAGATGTCGGAGGAAGTCCCCAGGAGTTTGCCTTGTCTTTGCGGCACGAGGGCTACAAGAGTGTCTCGGACTTCCGCATCGTCCAGGTGGACAAATAACATAAACACACCTGCAGGGAGATTGGCCTCCGCTTTGCTCCAGGCAAACCGCTGAACGTTAACAGGAGACATGTTAGTGTTTGAATACAAAGGGATGAAACCAACGCCCAATCAATATTGGCAACTGCTCGAAACCGTCGGGCGGACATCGGTCATGGCATTGTCGAAAGAAGCGCTTCGATTGGCAATCGACAATTCCCGGCAGTGGGTTTCAGTATGTGATGACAACAGGCTTATTGGCGTTGGGCGTTTGATATCTGATGGGGCCCTCTATGAGTTTGTGTGCGATATGATCGTCCTTCCAGAATACCAGAATCGTGGCATTGGAGGCTCGATTCTCAAGATGCTCAGGGAAAAATGTACGGAGCACAATATTCAAAGAGTCTGGCTGTTTGAAGCATCAGGATGAACCAACTTCTATTTTAAGAATGGCTTCGAAGCCCGGCCTGAGGATGCACCGGGAATGCAGATGAAGAGAATCTGCTAACATTTTGCTTCACTGGATTCGGGCCAAAAAGCGGCACTCACCAGTGAGCAATGCGTTCGGTGTAGAGATACGAGAACAAGAGTCCTAACTAATAGGGGACACACAATGCCACCAGAAGAACATGACGCCAGATACCTCCAAGAATACAAGAAAATGATCAAGGAATATGCCAGAATGGCTGCTGATAATCCGGATATGATCGAGCAAATGAGAGTTTCCCTAAAGGCCAGCGCGGCTCTGATAATAAGTAACAAACCAGAGACCGTATCGGAATTTCGCGAGGTTGTAAATGAGGTGGATGCTTTTCTGCACGCATGCCAAACCGGTGAAGTGGATCCCCGTGAGTTATTGGAGAGCCTGGACGATGAGACCTAACCAGAAATCGTCACCGAAGGTGTAGGTTACCAAGTAAGCAATATGGAAGGAGAATATCCTTTAGGGTTGCTTGTTTTAGAGCTTCAGGCTGGATTCTTCGGATGTACAAAATGGAAGGCAAAACAAAGTGATGTATTTAATTTTAAACATGAGAAAGTCATAGAGTTTGACAAGAAGTTTAAGGAAAAGGAAAAGAAAATTCAATACAGCCAGGAAATATTTAAAATCCAGATTAGATCTTTCTTGAAAAAGACTCAGCTAACAACTGCTTCAACCTGACATTTCCTTTGTCACGGTTTGTAGAAATTTGTCACTTTCGAAGTTGGCGCAACATTTGTAATGCTTAGCGTTGGGAAAAAGAATTAGCATGAATAAAACTGATGTTGCAATTGAATGGCTGGATCTCGATGTTCAAGTTTTTTTCGTCATCCCCGTGAAAACGGGAATCCAGGGGTTGCTTCGATCTTCCTGGATTCCGGGTCTCCGCTCTGCTGCGCCCGGAATGACGGGCATTTAAAGCTGTTCGGCGAAAAAAAACTTGAACATCGAGTGGATGGTAGCGGGGAAATCGTCGAAATCGTCTACCTCAATCCAAATAGGCAGCAGTGTGGTGGTCATTGTGTTGTCCTGGGCACTGATCATGTCCAATATGCGTACAAGTGTAATCTATTTCGGATATCAGACCTTGTGAGAGGTAAATGGGAAAAATTTAGTCTCGAAATGCTTATCATTCTTGCAACAAGAGCTGGTATGCATGTCAGTGTCAATATCGCGGCATGAGCAAGGGGGGGTAACTTCGGAAAGGCACTGCTAAAAAAGATCCTGGACCAGATCAAACAAGGTATCCTGAAGTCTTTTGTCATCGGTCAGGGGAAGGCAGACTGCGGCCTTGCAAGCAGTTACAGGATCAATACCTTTGCGGATCAGCTTTGCCGCATAGATTAAAAGCCGGGTACTAGCGCCTTCGGTAAGCCCATGCTCCCGAATATTTCTGATTTTGTTTCCCAATGTAACCAAACGAATGGCGGTATCCATATCGATATTTCCCTCATGGGCGACAATTTCCGATTCCTGTTGCTTTTCCGGATAGCCGAATTCGAAAGAAACAAAACGTTGGCGTGTGCTTTGTTTCAGATCTTTCAGCACGGACTGGTATCCGGGATTGTAGGAGATTACAATTGTAAAATCAGGGTGTGCGGAGATGACCTCGCCTTTTTTTTCAATCACCAGGGTTCGCCGGGTATCACTCAATGGGTGGATAATCACGGTGGTATCTTTTCTGGCCTCCACGATTTCATCCAGATAGCAAATGGCTCCTGTCCGAACCGCCCGCGTCAGAGGCCCGTCATTCCAAACGGTTTCATCATTTTTGAGAAGATAGCGTCCGATAAGGTCCGATGCAAACAGATCTTCGTGGCATGCTACCGTGACCAGCGGGCGACGGAGCCGATAAGCCATATATTCCACAAATCGCGTCTTTCCGCATCCTGTCGGCCCTTTGAGCATAACAGGCATCTTCCCATGGTAGGCGGCCTCAAATAACCTTACCTCATTACCGGTTTCCAGGTAATAAGGTTGTTTATCAATTTTTTGGTGTTGCGAATGGTCCATAAAAAGTATAAATTGAAGTCTTTTTGATAATTTAATGGAGAATATATACTGAATGGAAAACACAAACAACCCCAATATGGTTTATCATCTCACCTTTGACAACAAAGAATTTACCCTTTTGGGAACGGCCCACGTATCAAAAGAAAGCGCCCTGAAAGTTGCCTCCCTCATTGAAGAAGAAAAACCGGATACGGTTTGTGTTGAGCTTTGCCAATCTCGCTATCAATCCATTATGAGCAAAGATCGATGGCTGGATACGGATATTGTCAAAATCATCAAAGAGAAAAAAGCGTTTTTACTGTTGACCAATCTTCTTTTGACTTCATTTCAAAGACGAATTGCTCAAAAACTTGACATCAATCCCGGAGAGGAGATGATTCAGGCCATTAAATCGGCGAATGAGGCCGGCGCGAAAATTGCACTTGTCGATCGTGATATTGGTGTAACCTTATCCCGAACCTGGCAAGCCATGGGTTTTTGGAGCAAATTGAAGCTTATTTTTAATCTCATTCTCTCACTGGGTCAGGTGCAGGATATCAAAGAAGAAGACGTTGAGCGGATGAAGCAGGAAGATATCCTGGAATCACTTTTAGCGGAGGTGGGGAAGTTTCATCCGGAATTAAAAAGGATTTTGATTGATGAACGGGATTTGTATCTTGCTCAAAAAATCCGTCAGGCCCCGGGTCAAAAAATCATAGCGGTGGTGGGTGCGGGACATGTGCCGGGGATAAAAAAAAATTGGGAACAAGAGACTGATCTTACAGAGTTGGAAAAAATTCCTCCAAAAAGAAAGTTTATCGGGGTCATTAAGTGGATAATCCCGTGTGCAATTATCGCCTTGTTAATATATGGTTTTTACCATGGCGGAACCGAAACAGGGACAAGCATGGTGTTTTTATGGATATTGGCAAACGGGATTTTTGCGGGACTTGGGGCAACCTTAGCCATGGCACATCCTTACACCATTATGTCTTCAGTCCTGGCGGCTCCTTTGACTTCGCTAAATCCCATGATAGCGGCTGGATGGGTATCCGGGCTGGTGGAGGCTTTTTCCCGCAAGCCCAAGGTCAAGGACCTGGAAAGCCTTCATGATGATTTACTGACCATCAGGGGCTTTTGGAAAAACAATGTCACCAGGATATTGCTGGTGGTTGTATTTACCAATATGGGCAGTATGATAGGATCAATGGTGGCTGTACCCCTGATGCTTAAAGTATTGTAATTTTTCTTCAGGGATAAGTCCCAAAATAAAAAAATTTGAAAAACTCAAGCATTCATAATTGTGGCGTGTGATATGGAAAACAATCAGTTATTCCGGGGTCTTTTGCAGACCTCTGATGGAGCTATTACCCAAATTCTGGAATCCAATGACAAATACCTGTCATTTAATGCATTTTTCAAGCTCTCATCACGGCTTGCCGATAAACTGAAAGCCTATCCGGAACATCTTGTGTTCAGCGAAAGGTCCCGGATCGCCCGGTTAGGGGTGCAGATCACAAGTAAAAAACCCACAGCTGAAGCATTGGAAAAAGGAGGCATAACCCTTAAGCTTAAAGCCTGGCAGGCCATTAAGGGATATCCCCCTATGGAAATGCTGAAACGTTTTTTCACAGACGGTCTTCCTGTAGGCCGGTTGGTTTTCTGTGATCCGGAAGCACTTCTCAGTTCCGACCAGGTGCTGGAGGCAATTGACAGGGCTGAATTAAAGCTTCCGGCATCCACGACCATTTCCAGTGACGGAAGCATTGTTATCGCTCCACACCGGGTGGTTTGTACATTAAGAGATGACCTGGATTTAAAAACACTTGGTAGAATTCTAATCCGTAAGGAAGGTCGTGAAATTCTTAACCGGTTTCAGATAAGAAACCATGTGCAAGCCTTGAAAATACCGGCGGGGGAAGGTGTGATTTCCACATGCTCCATGTATCTCAACGATCATTATGTGGCCTTGCAAAGCGGTTCGGAGCTGGGGGAGCATCTGTCGGCAACCATTCTGGATCCCATAAAAACCCGTGGCATCCGCATTTACCTGGAGATTGTCAACAGCAGCAACCATCCAATTGTCAACCCATTGGTTGCTGCAAAAGTGTATCGAACACCCAATCATAAAAAGAGCAAGCAGTGGTTTTATCCTTCCAAAGATAGAAAACCTTACACCCTGGAGCAAGTCCGCGAAATTGGTAAAGTGATGCACCACCCGGATGATCCCACCTGCCGTTTTGTTCATCGTCCTGTTGCCATTATCCCTTGCGGGCAAAAAAACGGGATGGAAAATATATCTGTTTTCACAAACGGTCCCCAATATGCCTGTGAAACGCCAGGGGCATCGTGTACTGCGGGCCGCCGGGATTTTTCACCGTCAAGCTTGTGCCCCCATGTTTATGCGACCTCAAAAATATCGGAAAAAATCCATGACCCGTCCTCGATGCTGGTATTAAAATATTTTCCCAGCATGATGGAGCACCGGGATATTATCAACCTTGCCTGTGAGGGAAAAATCTGTGCCCTTTACTTTATTGAACCCTCTTGCGAACACGGGCCTTTTTTATCCCAGCTGGACCACACACGACTGCTTGAATATCATGCTTTCGGGCTCGATGTTTTTTGGGCGTCATCGTTGAATGATTGTTTGATGGTACATACCATTCGCGATGGGAAAGGCTATTTTGTCGATCCTCAACGGTTTGCTGATTTTCACAAATCCATGCTTTTTGCTTTTTATGGTTCCAACAAATCTCTTTCAGCTGTAGGTAGCCAAAGGTTGGGAGAATTACTGGATGCCTTGGTGGATTTTTGGGGAAAAAGTATCGGGATTGTTACGGGAGGTGGAAGTGGTGTTATGGAAGAGGTCAATCAATTTGCCCGGCAGCGCGGTATTCTCTCAGGGGCCAACTTTTTGGATATCACTGATCAGTCTATGACCCGTGAGGTCGATTTTTGCCAGGTCTTTCAGGACACCTGCAGGCACAGCCGTCAAAAATGGTTCGAAATTGCCTCATTTCCCATTTTCAACGTTGGCGGCCTGGGATCACTGGAAGAACTGGGCATTACGTTGTGCAACATGAAATTGTCAATCCTGGAACCGGTTCCGGTGATTTTATTTGACACGGAAGGTGACGGGACTTTCTGGAAAAACATCACCCGCCAGATTCATGAAATGATTCGTTATCACCGGGCTCCTCCATGGATTATCAACAACATCGTGGCCACAAACAGCCCGGAAAAGGTTATCGAAGCCTACCGTAATCGCCTTCAGCTCTTTTAAAAAAACTCTTAGCACAGCTGGCCTTGGAGTGCAAAAGCTGTGCTTTTGCATAAAAAGCCAAAAAGAGCTTCTCTCACCCTTATGGAAATTGACATGTCAAAACTAAAACAGGCTGTTTTAAAAATTATCGAAACAGAGGCTGAAAAAATTTCTCCCGTATCCCTGGAAAACCGTTTGATCCGCCTGTTTAAAGTAAAACGATATTATGTGCGAAAAACGGTGCAAAGTCTTCTTGATGAAGGTGAAGTGGTCTACACCTATCATTTCGGGAATTCCTATCTGGAAAAATCTTTCAACAGACCCGTTCGGGTATCCAACCGTGTTGTCTTAAAACCGGCCCACCTGTTTTTTGAACCCACCCAAGACGACGTGGTTGTCTTTCTTGATCATGGCGTATCATTCGGAACCGGCCAGCACCCCACCACCCGCCTGGCAATCCGTGCCGTGGAATTTTTAATGTCAAAAACAACATCGCTTTTATCCAAAAAAGACAGTCTTGTGCTCGACATTGGAACCGGCTCTGGTGTGCTGGCCCTGACAGCACTGAAATTTGGAGTATCCCATGGGATTGGCACCGATATCGACCCCTGTGCAAGGGATGAAGCCCGCAAAAATGCGTTTTTAAATGATTTGAACAGTCGTTTTGCAATCTATGAGGGTCAACTTGCCGATTTGAATCCACCAGTGGACCTGATATGTGCCAATCTAAGATTTCCCACTCTCATGAATCTTTCCGGCCAGATCGACAGGTTATGTGCCACAGGGGGGTATGCAGTGTTTTCGGGTGTTCGCCAGGATGAATTCATGGAAGTTTTAAAAAGGTATGCTGAACTTGGATTTCGCTGCATATGGAAATCGATTGATCAGAATTGGTCAGGCGGGGCTTTCAGCCGGACCACCTGAAAAACAGATGGTTTTTATGTAAAGCCAAATCATTAAGCTGAAAATAGCTTCATTTCCGCAACCAACGCAAAAGCAAAGCTTTTGCACTCCTTAGGATTTAACCACTTTCAGCACGTTTCTTTTTTGACGCAGTTTTTCCCAAACACGTTTCAGGATGATTTGCACCGCAGCATTTTCGTCATATTCATCACTTCCGGCAACTTCCCGACAGGCCGACATTAATTGAGAATTCTTTTCTCCGATCAAAAAGCGGGAAATGATATCTTCACTCATGGATTGAGCCAGGCTTTTGAGTCTGAAAGATGAAAGATTGGCAACCTTGGTTCTGTCGGCAAAAGACATATCGAATATCAGGGCATCAGCTGCCTGATCTATGGTTTGCGGAAGCTGTAAGGCCAACTCATTTTTCGGGCTCGGGCCGGACGCACCGGCTGACATTGGCATATGTGTATTGATGATATCGATAAAAAAAGCGGTTTCAAGAATACCCATCACATGTTCATACATTTTGGGATCCTTGCTGTGCCGGGGACCACCCACATTCAAAACTTCAATCCGGTTTTCAAAAATCCAGGTACGTATTTTTTCCGCAGCCTGAAACGGTCCCATCTGCGAAAGATCGATGTGAAGGCAAGGTTGGTTGCGGGAAACAGCCATTTTGCTGGTATAATCCGATCCGCCGGTCAGTGGCCCATGGGAAATAATGAGGGTTCCGTCAGAATCCAGGACATTTTTCAATGTTCTTTTGGGATAACTGAACTCTTGAATCTCCTGAAGCATATAACGCTCATCCAAAACACCATCTTCAGCCAAGCGCCCTTTGACAATCCATCCGCCATGGGGAATATCAAATTTGATTGCAAAATCCAGCGCTGCACGATCAACCCCGGTCTGTCCTCCTGATATGATTTTTTTTACCATGTTTAACGTCTCACATATTATCCACTGCGGTTTTAAGCTCATCTATTGAAATTTCTTTTATCACAGCCTTTCCGATATCTTCAAGAAGAATAAAATGAATCAAGTCCCCTTCCCTTTTCTTATCTTTTTTGAGGGCATCCATCACATTATTTCTGTCGAGTTCGCATCGGACAGGAAGTTTTAAATTTACAAGAAGGGAGCTGATGCGGTCTGCTTTTTCTTTTGAAATCAATCCCCGGTTGACCGACAAAGCAGTTGCCACCACCATACCGACACTTATGGCTTTTCCATGGGCAGTGCGTTGGGTTTTTTCAATTGCGTGCCCGAATGTGTGGCCAAAATTTAATTTCCTTCTCTCGCCGGTTTCTTTTTCATCACGGTTAACCACCCCTGATTTGATCACAACAGAATCATAAACCAGCTTTTCGATAACCTGGTGATCTAAAGACAGTGCTTTATCATAATGCGTTTCAAGATAAGAAAACATATGGCTGTCCCCAATGGCTGCGTGCTTGACAATTTCACCAAAACCATTGACCAGCTCATTTTCAGAAAGCGTCTTTAACAGTTCCATGTCACAAATGACAAATTCCGGTTGGTTGAAGACCCCAACCATATTCTTATATCCCTCGAAATTTACACCATTTTTGCCTCCCACACTGGCATCTACCTGGGACAAAAGGGTAGTGGAAACAAAGCCGAACCTTACCCCCCGAAGATATGTGGAAGCCACAAATCCTGTGATATCGCAAACAATACCACCCCCAATTCCCAGAAGAAAACAGGAACGTTGAGCCTCCAATTTTACAAGTTCCCCATAAATATATTTGACTGTTTCCAGCGTTTTAATTTTTTCTCCCATACCAATGGTAATCACAGGACAGGGTGGAAAATCTTTCCTGTAAATTGCCGCTACATTGGAATCGGTTATGATGACGGTTTTATCCACAGGAATATAGCTGGAAACGTTTTTGAGTTTTTCCCCGGTATAAAT
>SKZT01000129.1 GCA_007127235.1 Desulfobacteraceae bacterium | reverse complement strand
GATATGTCGTCCCTTCAGGACTCCGAAATTGATGTTGCCTGACCGGGGGTTAAAACCCCCGGCTATAACGTGTTTCCCCTCCAGGGAACTGTTGTTGACCAAATTCAACCCAAAACCTCCAAGGGTGGTTCATGAAGATTATGATGAACCCGGTTGGTGGTTGGCACCTAAGGAATTTAACAGGGTTTTCCTTCAGGGAACCCGAATTTGTACCGTGTCTGTTAATGGGTTATCACGACAGAACCATCGTCCCAGCTTGGCAATATATAAAAATCGAGGCCTTCAAGGGGCGTGACTAAAATAACAATACTTTTAGACTTATGCGTTTTAGCGCTATCCACTCAGCCGCTGGAACCCTCTGGATAGCGCTGAAAAGCTTCACTTCGTGCCCTGCTTTCGCAGGAATGTCGAAAAAAACTCAATCATCGAGTAATAAAGAAAGGGTAAAAATATCGATGGAAATTTATTGGGCTGACAACTATGTAAAAAAAAAGAAATCCGCCTATGAAGCCATTGGAATGATTCGAGCGGGCCAGAGGGTGTTTATAGGGGCTTCCTGTGGTGAACCTCAGGCCCTGTTAAGGGTACTGGCCGATGAATTTCACAAGTTTCCGGATCTGGAAGTTGTTCGTCTTCTGTCTTTGGAAAGCTCGCCTTTAACCCTGATTGCCAACAAGAGCATGGACCGGAGCATGAATATCCGTTCCTTTTATGCAGGTTCCGCAAAACCTGCCGGGCTTGCCCGAAATATCAAATACATCGCCCCCATAAATCTGTCTGCCGTGCCCCGTCTTTTTAAAAGCCGGTTGCTTCCCATCAATGTAGCCCTGATACAGGTATCCCCTCCCGATGACTTTGGTTGGATGAGCCTTGGCGTAGCGGTCGATGTCACCCTTTCGGCGGCCTATTCCGCTGATCTTGTAATCGCACAGGTCAACAACAAAATGCCCCGGGTATTGGGAAGAAGCTTTATCCACGTCAATGATGTGGATGTCTTTGTTGAACGGAATGAGGATCTGCTGACCGTGGAAAATCCACCTGAAGTGGAAGCAGCCAATATTATGGCCGGCCACATTGCAAGGCTCATCGATGATGGTTCCACCATTCAAATCGGTCTTGGCACAACTTCCCAGGCAGTAATGCTGGCATTGTCAGGTAAAAATGATCTGGGAATTCACACTCAGTATGTTACCGATGATATCATGAAACTGATTTCCAAAGGGATCATCACCAACCGCCGAAAAGGCTTTAACGATGGAAAAGTGGTCGCCAGCAGCGCCCTTGGCTCCAAACATCTCTACGAATTTATCGACGACAATCCCGCCATCGAATTTTACCCGTCTGATTATGTCAATGATCCTGGAATCATCTCTCAACACCATCGTATGGTTTCCATGAATGTGGGCATGGCTATCGATCTTACCGGCCAGGTTGCCGCAGATGCCCTTCCCTTCAATTACTTCAGCGGAATTACGGGAATGCTCGATTTTGTCCGCGGATCAGTCCTTTCAAGAGGTGGAAAATCTTTTATCCTGGTGACTTCCACAACGGCAAACGGAAAAAAAAGCAGAATCGTGCCGGTTTTGGGCGATACCGCCGTTGTAGTCCCCCGAAGTGACATCAATTTTGTGGCAACCGAATACGGAGTGGTCAATCTTTTCGGAAAAAATATACAGGAACGGGCCGTGGCTCTGATCAGTATCGCACATCCGGATTTTCGGGAAGAACTTTTTGAAAGTGCCAAAAAAATGGGATTGCTGGGACCGGAACGAACCGTAAAAGACACCCTGCAGGCGGTTTACCCCATAAAAATCGAACAAACATTTGAAATCAGCGGCCAGGAAATTACCATCAGACCTGCCAAAGTCGTTGATGAACGAAGAATCCAGGAACATTTTTATTCTTTGGACAAAAATGATGTCGTATCAAGGTTTTTTCACGAAAAAGACCGTTTTGTCGCAGATGAAATGGAAAGTGTCTCTCAGGTGGATTATATCAAAAACCTGACCCTGATTGCCACTGTGGGAGAATTCGGTTTCAGTAAGGTGGTGGGGGTTGCAGAATATCAGCTGGATGAAGACCCCAATATTGCGGAGATTGCTCTTTCCGTGAGCAAATCTTTCCAGGGGATGGGACTGGGGACCCATTTGATCAAAAAATTGGCTGAAGCCGCCATAGAAAACGATATAGCCGGTTTTATGGCTTATACGTCACCAAAAAACGAAGGCATGATCAGGCTCTTTAAATCCCTTCCTTACAGGGTCCAAACCACCTTGAAAGAAGGAACCGTGGTGTTGAGCTGCCGTTTTGACGAACCAAAGGAGTGAGTATTATGAAATCCCATTCAGTGTTGTTTCTTCCATACGAAAAAAAGGTTAAAGCAGTTCACGGCGAAACACTTTTGAGAGCCGCATTGGAAGCCGGAGCACACATCAATGCTTCATGCGGAGGTGGAGGCGTTTGTGGTAAATGCCGTGTTATTATCGAGCAGGGGAATGTGGAAGGCGGCATTACCGAAAAACTAAGTGTTGAGGATCGGGAAAAAGGCTATCGACTGGCATGCCAGTCAAAAACAATTGGAGATCTTACCGTACGGGTACCAGTAGAATCGGCAATTGATTCAAGTATCATGGATATGGCCATAACCGCCAGAAAAACAGCTCGAATTACCGAAATGAACCTCAATGAACTCAAGAAACAAAACCTGTTTATGCCACCGGTGGAAAAAAAATACCTGGAACTTCCACCCCCAGACAAAAATGATCACCTCCCGGATGTAACCCGATTGGTGAGCTTTTTGCAATTGGAACATGGAGAGCGCCGTTTTCTCGTGGGGCTTCCGGTCATCCGAAAAATACCCGAGACTATCCGGAAAGAAAATTTCAAAATAACCGCCACACTTGCAAGACCCGTGCACGAAGGCAGAAAGACCAGGATCATTAATATTCAACATGGGGATACCTCCATGCGTAATTATGCCATCGCCGTGGATGTGGGCACCACCACGGTATATGCTCAGCTGCTGGATCTTATTTCCGGAACCCCTTTGGCACAGTTTGGGGAGTTCAACGGACAAATCAGCTATGGCGAAGATGTCATCAGTCGAATCATATATGCGGAAAAACCCGGCGGCCTTGAAAAACTTCACCAGGTGATCATCAAAACCATCAATTCCCTCATCGGAAAACTGATCAGAAAGTCAGGTGTTGACATCGACGAAGTTTCCACCATAACCCTTGCCGGAAACACCACCATGACGCAGTTGTTGCTGAAAATCAATCCCGCTTACATCAGACGTTCCCCATATGTGCCCGCCGCCACTCTATATCCTCCCATTGATGCTTATTTTTTAGGCCTGAACCTGGGAGAGCACGTGACAGCCCTGGTATATCCAGCCGTATCCAGCTATGTGGGCGGTGACATCGTTGCAGGCGTAATGGGTTCCGGAATGTACCAGTCACCGGAATTGACTCTCTTTTTGGACATCGGCACCAACGCGGAAATCGTGGTGGGAAACAAGGACTGGTTCGCCTGTGCTGCCTGTTCCGCCGGTCCGGCCTTCGAAGGAGGCGGTATTAAGTTTGGCATGCGTGCCGCAAAAGGGGCCATTGAAGACTTTTCCATCGATCCTTCCACTCTGGAACCCATGAATTTAACCATCGGCAACATACCTCCGAAGGGTATCAGCGGCTCAGGACTTATATCCATCGTGGCCACACTTTTTGAGCTAGGTATTATCAACAGCAAGGGAAAATTCAATCCGGACTTGCACACACCCCGGATTCGGGAAAACGGGGGTATTTTCGAATATGTACTGGCCTGGAAAGATATGACATCCATAGATCGGGATATCGTCATTACTGAAATTGATATCGATAACCTTATCCGTGCCAAAGGAGCTATCTACAGTGGTTTTATGACCCTGCTCGCAGAAGTGGGTTTGTCCGTAAACGATTTGGACCGAATCATCTTATCCGGAGGATTCGGCAGCTATGTGGATCTGGAAAAGGCCATTACTATCGGATTGCTTCCGGAATTGGACGCCGAAAAAGTCACTTTTGTGGGAAACGGATCTTTAATGGGTGCCAAGATGAGCAGCCTGAGCAACCACATTAGAAAAAATGTGGTGGAAGTCACCCGTAAAATGACCAATTTTGAACTTTCAGAAACAAGTTCGTACATGCATCATTATGTAGCCGCCCTGTTTCTCCCCCACACCGATATCAACCAGTTTCCGAAACTTAAACAACGGCTCAAGTCCCGGAACTTAATTCAATAACTGAACATAATTTATATAAAATTTCGATGACTCAACTATTGACAAAATCAAGATTCCCTTGTAAAAAATAGCATTCGGCATTATAGGAATTCAAGACATTTGTTTTTCGATTGCCAACCGGGTTAAGGAGACATTCTGATAGCATGGTTATTCGTGTTAATAGCAGAAGATATTTCTATGGTTTTCCGGAAAAAGATATAGACGGTGTTATCAGTCAAAGGTATTCGAAAAAAGATGATCTTCTTTCTTTACCAGGATCTTTTTTTTCTAAGGAGCCATACAGTAGAAGTTTCGGCTCGGAAGTATCTACCGGTGTAGATAAAAATATAATTATTGAAAAAAAAACAAATGAACTGAAAGGAGGGGTGCTGATTCAATGTTTAAAGGCGCATTATTGTGCCTTTTTTTTTGAGCAAAGGGCGTTTTTTTAATTAACCTGAAAACATATACCTTGTTTTCAAAAGGAGGTAACATTGGGCTTTCAATTTTATAAGGAATCATATGCCGGCGGTGTAAAGCCGATCACCTTGGGATCAGGTGACAAGGCCATAACCGTTGGGGGCGAAACAAGTTATCCTTTTTATCAGTTTGAAGGGGATATGCCCAACAAGCCGAGGGTGGCAATGGAAGTTTGGGACATGGAACCTGAAGACTGGCCGGAATCGGCAGTGGCACCTTTCAAGGATGTCATTTCAGATCCGGCCGCATGGGCAAAAAAGTGTGTTGAAGATTACGGTGCGGACATGATCGTGCTTCAGTTAAAAAGCATTGATCCCAATGGTAAAAATGCTTCCAAGGAGGAAGCTGCCGAAGTGATCAAAAAAGTTCAGGCCGCAGTGGATGTCCCCCTTGCAGTTTGGGGATGTGCCAATACGAAAAAAGATGAAGAGGTTCTGAAGTATGTGGCAGAAGCTTGCCAGGACAAGCAATTGATTCTGGGGCCCGTTGAAGATAAAAACCATAAAGGAATCGGTGCTGCCGCCATGGGATACGGACATTATCTTATTTCCTCTTCTCCCATCGATGTCAACCTGGCCAAGCAGGTCAATATTCTTCTGGAGAATCTGGGGATGAAGTTGGACCGGGTGATTATCGATCCCACAACCGGCGGCCTCGGTTACGGTATGGAATATTCCTTTTCGGTTATGGAACGTCTCAGAATGGCTGGTTTGACCCAGGGCGATGACAAACTTCAGCTTCCGTTGATCAACAATCTCGGAAATGAAGTCTGGAAAAGCAAAGAAGCCAAACAAAGCCTTGAAGATGCCCCGACACTGGGAGACCCGGAAAAGCGCGGCATTTTAATGGAAGCTGTCGGTGCGGTCACCTATTTGATGGCAGGTTCCAACCTGTTGATCATGCGGCATCCCGAGTCAGTCCGTTTGGTGAAATCTTTCATTGATCTTCTGGCGGATGGTGGTTCGGCCAAAGATGTTGCTCCTGCCAAAAAATTACTGCCTGAATCTGACATCGATTATGCAGCTCTGGCTCCTGAGCCGGATTTAACGATTACTGAAGAAAAGAAAGCTGCGGCACCGGCCAAAAAAGAGGCTCCAAAAGCCGCTGCACCTGAAGCGGCAAAACCTGCAGCACCGGCCCCCAAGGCTGAAGCAAAACCTGCACCCGCTGCCGCTGCACCAGCTAAAGAAGAAAAGGCAGAAGTTGTCGATTTAGAAGCAAAGAAAAAGGCAGAGGAAGAAGCCAAGGCCAAAGCCGAGGTCGAAGCAAAAGCCAAGGCCGAAGCTGAAGCCAAGGCCAAGGCTGATGCCGAAGCAAAAGCCAAAGCGGATGCCGAAGCAAAGAAAAAAGCTGAAGAAGAAGCAAAGGCCAAAGCCACTGCAGATGCTGCAGCCAAACGGGAAGCCGATGAAGAAGCGATCCGTGCAAAACGCGCCAAAGAGAGGGAAACCCGTGCAGCCGGCGCAGGCGCAGAAGTAAAAACCACCGTCACAAAAACTCCGGCTGCCGAACAGATCCCGACCATTGATAAAATGCTCAAAATGTTGGATCGGGTTCATAAACGTTAAAAAGCTTTCTTAATTAATATAATAACATTTTCGAAAATATATTTTTACGAAACAAATATGAGGAGGAACCTCTAAATGGCAGAAGAAAAAAAAGCCAAGATCGCAAAGGCTGCGACTGAAGGAAAGAAAGCCAAATTAGCCGATCCTGTCGCCGCTTCTATTGATATCGCTACGCAAGAAATGATTATCCGTGCTCAGAAATTGGGCATTGAAACCGTATTTGACAGGGCGGAATCCATGAAACCCTGTAATATCGGCAATCAGGGAACCTGCTGTAAACAATGTGCCATGGGCCCCTGCCGTCTGCCCATGCCCAAATCCGGGATCGAGGGTGAAGACACCCGCAAAGGCCTCTGCGGTGCCACCGCCAATACCATCGCCGCACGTAACTTTGCACGCATGGTGGCTGCCGGTTCAGCTGCTCATTCCGACCATGGCCGTACTGTGGCGGAAGTATTTCTGGCCGCTGCCAGGAAAGAAACCGAAGCTTACAAGATCAAAGATATTGAAAAACTTCTGGCCGTCGCTCCCCATCTTGGCGTAGATGTCACAGTGGAAAAAGATGGTGAAGTGCTTGACCGTAATGTTGATGAAATTGCACTGGAAGTTGCTGAAAAGGCCCTTAATGAATGGGGAAAACCGGAAGGCGAGCTTCTGTATTTAAAAAGAGCCCCTGCACCCCTTTATGAAAAGTGGAAGAAAAACGGTGTACTTCCGAGAAACATCGATCGTGAAGTCGTCGACATTATGCACCGGACCCACATGGGTGTGGACCAGGATTACAAAAATATTGTCAAACAGTGTACCCGTGCAGCTTTGGCTGATGGATGGGGCGGCTCTATGCTGGCCACGGACCTTCAGGATATTCTTTTTGGAATGCCCTTCCCGTTGCAGTCAGAAGCCAATCTGGGCGTTTTGAAACACGATCATGTCAATATCGTCATTCATGGCCATGAGCCTGTATTGTCGGAAATGATCGTTGCTACTTCACAAAAGCCTGAAATTATTGAATACGCCAAATCCAAGGGCGCTAAAGGAATTCAGTTGTCCGGTATTTGCTGTACAGCCAATGAAATTCTTCAACGCCATGGCGTGCCCTTGTGCGGAACATTTCTGCAGCAGGAACTTGCCATCATTACCGGTGCTGTCGAAGCAATGGTTGTAGATGTCCAATGTATCTTCCAGAACCTGGCCAACGTGGCCAAATGTTTCCATACCAAGGTCATCACCACCCATCCTATTTCCAGGATAGAACAAACCAATGTTGAGCACATTGAATTTGATGAACACCACGCCATCGAGGATGCCGAACGGATCCTCAAGATTGCCATCGACAATTTCCAGAACCGGGGTTCCGATGTCATGATTCCCCCCCAAAAGAACGTACAGATCGCCGGTTTCGGTGTCGAGTCCGTACAGTATCATCTGGGTGGAACTTTTCGGGGCACCTACTATACCCTGAATGACAACATCATTAACGGCCGTATTCGCGGAGTTGCCGGCGTAGTCGGATGCAACAACGCCAGAACCCGTCATAATGAAGGTCACATTCAGATTGTCAAGGAACTGATCAAAAATGATGTCATCGTGTTGACCACGGGCTGCAACGGTATCGCATGTGCCATGGAAGGCATGCTGACACCGGATACTGCAGGAGTATTTTGTGGACCGGGTCTTGCCGAAGTCTGTGAAACCGTGGGTATTCCCCCGGTTCTCCACCTGGGATCCTGTGTGGATAACAGTCGTATTCTGTTAGCGGCAACCGAAGTTGTCAAGGCTGGCGGACTCGGAAAAGACCTCTGTGATCTTCCCGCAGCAGGAAGCGCTCCCGAATGGATGAGTGAAAAGGCCATCAGCATCGGCCAATATTTCGTATCATCCGGTGTCTACACGGTTTTCGGTACCGTATTTCCAACATCCGGAGCACCGGTATTCCAGAAATACCTTTTTGAAGACCTGGAAAAGGTTTACGGCGGAAGATGGGATTTTGAACCCGACCCCATTAAGCATGCACGTAAGATGATCGCGCACATTGATGCCAAACGTAAAGCACTCGGCATAGACAAAGCCAGAGAGAGGGTTCTTATGGATATGGCTGATCGTCAGAAGCTTGAAGCCTAATTGTTCTGATATTAATGAGTAATGAAAATTTTTACCCAATAAATCCTCAACGAAGGAGGAAGTTATGTCAAGATTAGTTGCTTTTGCCGCCATCCAGGGTGGCTACAATATCGTTTCCAAGGTGGAAGGAAAATACCAGAAAGCTTTGGAAACCTATAATGCCGATACCAAAGTCGGGTTTCCCAACACAGCTTATTTTCTGCCTGTTATCTATTCGCTTCTTGGGCTTAAAGTGGAAACCCTTGAGGATATTAAAAAACCTCTCGAATTCGCCCGCAAGCTGCTCCCGCCCCATGTGAAGGGCAAACACCACCTGCCTTACCTTGGACCCCTTCTGGATGCCGGTATGGCCGCACTGTTTGCTTTTGAGATCGAAGAAGCCCTTCGTTACCTCAATGATCCTGATTTTTACTTGCACAGTGAAGATGTCGATTTGGATGCCGGAAAAATCTGGCTGGGTGCTGCCGATGACACCGTTTTCCGAAAAAGAGGTGTGGAGTTCGTGGATGGTTCAGCTCCTGGTTTTGCTGCTATCGTGGGTGCAGCACCCAATCCGGAAATTGCCAAGGAAATCGTGGAAGAATATCAGAGGCGGTCTCTTTACATTTTCTGCGCAGCCAACCAAAACGGCACCACCGTAATAGAACAGCTTATTGAAGCGGGTGTTCAGGTTGGATGGAACACACGTATTGTTCCCTTTGGTCCTGATATTTCATCGGCAATTTTTGCTCTTGGTTTTGCCAACCGCGCCGCCATGGCTTTCGGTGGTATTAAACCGGGTGATTACAAGAGCATGCTGACCTACAACAAGGATAGGGTTTTTGCATTTGTTAACGCCTTGGGTGATGTAAACGCCGAATGGGCCGCAGCTGCTGCCGGATGTGTCAACTGGGGATTCCCGACACTGGCCGACACTGATATTCCGGAAATTCTGCCTACCGGTATCTGCACCTATGAACACGTTGTCGCCAATGTACCCCATGAAGAGATGGTGCAAAGATCGGTTGAGGTTCGGGGTCTTAAAACTCAGGTTTCAACAATTGAGATTCCATGTTCTTTTGGACCGGCTTACGAAGGTGAGCGTGTTCGGGGAGCCGATCTTTATTTCCAGATGGGCGGTGGAAAAACCCAGAACACCGAGCTTGCCAAAATGGCTGACATGAATGATATCGAGGATGGCAAAATCGAAGTGGTTGGCCCTGATGTCAAAGACATCAAAGAGGGTGATGTGCTTCCTCTGGCTATCTATGTTCAGATTGCCGGCCGGGAATTTCAGCCTGATTTTGAGCCGATTCTCGAACGTCAGATTCACCACCTGGTCAACTATATCCAGGGTATTATGCATATGGGTCAGCGCGATATCGCCTGGATCCGTGTCAGCAAAGCCGCAGTTGAAAAAGGTTTCACCCTGAGAGACATTGGTGTGGTACTTCATGCCAAATTCCACCAGGATTTTAATGCAATTCTGGATAAAGTTCAGGTTACTATTTACACCAACAAGGAAGATGTTGACAAAATAACCGAGCGTGCACGCGCTGAATACAAGATGAGAGACGAGCGTGTGGAAAAGATGACCGACGAAGATGTGGAGACATATTACTCCTGCACACTTTGCCAGTCCTTTGCCCCCAGCCATGTATGCACCGTCAGCCCTGAAAGAACCGGACTTTGCGGCGCCTACAACTGGATGGACTGCAAGGCTTCTTTCGAAATCAATCCCACCGGTCCCAACCAGCCTATCGAAAAAGGCGAGTGTCTCGATCCGGTTCTGGGTCAGTGGAAAGGTGTCAATGATTTTATTTATAAGGCCTCTCGCGGAACGGTTTCCCACTATAACTTCTACTCCATGTGTAAAGATCCCATGACCACCTGCGGGTGCTGCGAATGTATTGCTGCTCTCCTTCCCCAGTGCAACGGCATAATGACCGTCGGCCGTGACTACAAAGGAGAAACCCCATGCGGCATGAAATTCACCACATTGGCCGGTGTTATGGGCGGTGGCGCTTCTTCACCCGGATTCGTTGGCCATTCCAAGTTCAACATTACCCAGCGTAAATTCGTCAAGGGTGATGGCGGACTCCTTCGCTTGGTATGGATGCCCAAAGCCCTTAAAGAAGAGCTCAGGGAAAAATTGACCAAACGCGCCGAAGAGGAAGGTGTCCCAGGTCTGGTGGATATGATTGCCGATGAAACCATAGGAATCACCGAGGAAGAAATTATGCCTTTCCTCAAGGAAAAAGGTCATCCGGCACTGAATATGGAATCTATCATCAGCTAGGGCTTTTTAATTGGAATCGATATGGCAAAGATCGAATCATTTTTGCCATATCGACCAATATGTGTTTAAAAACACAGAAATTATCTTAATTGTCTCAAAATTGATGGTTTATCTATAAGTTAGTTTAAATGATAATCTGTCGGTCATAATAAATAAGGAGAACAATATGGCATTAACCGGTATTCAAATATTTAAACTCCTGCCGAAAACCAATTGCAAGGAATGTGGGGTCCCCACCTGTCTTGCATTTGCCATGAATTTGGCATCAGGTAAGGCCGAACTGGACGCCTGCCCTTACGTTTCGGATGAGGCCAGGGAGCAGCTTGCTGAGGCTTCTGCCCCTCCCATTCGTCCGGTTACTATCGGCAAAGGGGTTCGCGCATTTACCGTCGGTGGAGAAACCGTACTTTTCCGCCACGAGAAAACGTTTTTCAATCCTACGGCCATCGGTATTCTGTGTCCCTCAGATACCTCCGATGCCGATGTTGCAGCAAAACTGAAAGCCTTGAACGCTCTTCAGTATGAACGTGTCGGTTTCAACTTAAGACCAAGTGTGGTAGCGTTGAAAGATGTCAATGGTGATAAGGATGCCTTTGCTGCAAAAGCCAAAACCATTGCTGAGACATCTGAATTCAATCTGATTTTAATGACAGACAATGTCGATGTCATGAAAGCCGGTGTTGAGGCCTGCGGTTTTAAACGCCCTTTGCTTTATGCCGCGACAGAAGCCAATGTCGATGACATGGGTGCTTTGGCAAAAGAAGCTGATCTTCCGCTTGCTGTAAAAGCCGATTCGGTGGAGGCATTGGTACCTTTGACAGAAAAACTAACCGGTATGGGACTAAAAGATCTGGTGCTGGATCCGGGCTCAAGGGAAATCAAGCAGGCCTTCGAAGACCAGGTGGCAATCCGGAGAGCAGCTCTTAAAGACGGCAACCGTGCTGTCGGCTTTCCCACAATCACCCTTCCCTGTGAAATGGCTTCAAATACCGATATGGAAGCCCTTATTGCAGGTATGTTTATTGCCAAGTATGCCGGAATTGTTATCCTTTCGGATCTTAACGGCGAGACTGTATTCCCGCTTCTGCTGGAGCGGCTCAACATTTATACCGACCCACAGCGTCCTATGACCGTTACCGAGGGTATTTATCCCATCGGCGACCCCACTGCGGAATCTCCCGTATTGATCACCACAAACTTTGCTCTCACTTATTTTATTGTCTCCGGTGAAGTCGAAGGAAGCCGGGTACCCAGTTGGCTGTTAATTAAGGATTCCGAAGGCCTTTCGGTCATGACCGCATGGGCTGCCGGAAAATTTGCAGGCGACGATGTGGGAATGTTTGTCAAAAAGTGCGGAATTGCCGATAAAGTACAGAAGAAAGAATTGATTATCCCAGGTTATGCCGCAGCAATTGCTGGTGATGTTGAAGAAGAACTGCCTGATTGGAAAATTATCGTAGGCCCAAGAGAAGCTGCCCATATCCCCCCGTTTATAAAGGACCGGGCATAATTTATGAAAAGGGCAGGATGGCTTTTCTTGTCAATCCTGCCTTTTTTTTTATATTTTCCATTTGATTTTTCGGGAAAAAATTGTTTTATAACCCGTGAAACAAATTTGCGCTCATGACAGGGGGGATAGAATTCCCCAGTAACGACAAGTTGCTGAAACCGGAAAAAAGGGAGGACCTATGAAACTGATTGGTGAAAGCTTAAATGTTATTTCAAAAAAAATCGGCACTGCGTTCAAAGAACGTGATCCAAAACCGATCCAGGAGGAAGCTCTTTTTCAGAGAAAACAGGGTATGGACTACATTGACATTAACCTTGGCCCGGCCAAAAAGGATGGCCACGAACTCATGCCCTGGGTTGTAAAGACTGTACAGGAAGTGGTAGATGACGTTCCCCTGGCTTTGGATACGTCCAATATCGATGCCATTGCTGCGGCACTCAAAGTAATAAAACCCGCACCTCAACCCCACTTGATCAATTCGATCATGTGCAGGCCGGAACGTTATGAAAAAATGATTCCCATTGCTGCCGATACGGGTGCTGACTTTATTGCGCTTCTTTGGGGTCCGGAAGGCCTTCCCCGAGATGAAAACGAACGTGCCGCCCTGGCTGTCGAACTGATCTATGCAGCCAACGAAGCCGGCATTCCCAATGAAAAAATCTGGGTGGACGGCCTTGTTACCCCCGTCAATATTCAACAGCAGCAATTGATCTGCCTCATGGATTTCATGCAGATGCTGCCGGATATTGCACCGGGAGCCAAAAGCACCTGTGGTTTATCGAATATTTCCAATGGACCACCCGAGCATCTTCGTCCAATTTTGGATCAGACCTACATGATCATGCTGGAAAGGGTCGGGATGTATTCATGTATTTCAAATCCTTTGGACGAAAAACTGACTGAAATTGCCAAGGGTAAACGGCCGGACATCGTTGAACTGGTCCTCAAAGCTCAGGATGGCCAAGCACCTCCCATGGATACCCTTTCCAAGGAGATGCAGGATTATGTGAAAACCGTGGATGTTATTCTTGGAAGAACACTTTATTCTGATTCATATCTTGAAATCTGATTAGCTGCTTCATTTTAAAAAATGAAGCCTTTTATCAGCAGCGGATTTTTTGTATCCTTACTTAAGTATAATAACATAAAAAAGCCTCTACCCTTCCGGGTGAGGCTTTTTTATATGAGTGTAACCTGTTTGTGTAAAAAAGACGTGTGCTCAATTGTAGGTGCGAATTCATTCGCACAATTTGAACCTCGTTTTCCATTATAGAGTCTATGACCGTTTCCAGAGGGAACAAGTTGCTGAGAGTACTCTATGGTATTTTCTTTAAATCCGTGATGGATTAAAAGTGCGAATGAATTCGCACCTACAGAAAAATTGGATTTCACACAAACAGGTTACACTCTTTTTATATAGTGCCTCAGACAGGAGAATAATACAATGCCCCGTATAGATGATTATCTTCAGGCTAAACAGATTGCCGTCGATTCCCTCAGGCAGACACAAATAGATGAACTTCGGCAACGCGCCGGTTTTGAGCCGGGCGACAGCAATTCAATCATGGTTCCTTTTTTAGATCGTAAATACAAAATTGAATCGCCTTCTTTCACATTTACAGATACTGAAAATGAGTCCAAGGAAGTCCCGATTCAGGAACAGGTATTGATTCTTCATTACCTGAAAGCACCGGCTTTTCCCCAACCAACAGGGCAATGGGTTTCCTACCGGGAAATACCCGGGGCCACTTTTTACTACAGTGCTTTTTTAGGTAGAGCTGTAAATCCTCTAAAAAAAGTGTTCGGCCAAAATATTCAGGGTTTTGAAAAAGCTGCCCAAAAACTGCAAGGCAAACGGATAAGCACCGGCGATTCATCCTTTGAATTTTACCTTTTTCCAAAAGTGCCCATCAGAATAACCATTTGGGAGGGAGATGAGGACTTCAGCGCTGAAGCCAATATTGTTTTCGATGAAACTGTGGGACAGATCCTGTCAGCCGAAGATATTGCATGGTTGGCCGGAATGCTTGTTTACCGTTTGATGGCTTTGTCACACTAGAAGTTTGGCATGAAACTCTCTTGTAAAAATTCAGCAATTTTGATAATTTCTAAGTAATTTCCCAAGCCTTTTAATATTTGAACGAGATATAAAATGACTTCGATTAATCCAGGTTCGACAGATATCCAAAACAGTATTACGAAAATTGATTCCACTGCTCTTGAAGCCAATATCCGAGATCACCAGGTCGAAGTTACCATTGATCCCAAATATGCCGTTTTGCAGGAGGTTATGGCCGGCTATTATGGGCTTTTATCCGGACTGAACATTTTTTTGGAAGAACTTTCGCATCCATACAGGAACTGGGGCTTTATTGTAAAAGAGGCTCGTCGTTATTCACTGGATTATTTTCACCTGCTCACCCGGCATCCTAAAGGGCCAGAGGCTGCAAAGACTTTCATAGAAATCTTTACCACCGCCATCGACCATGACCCGAAAAAAGATGTTCGATCTGATGCCATAGACAATTTTTTACTTTTTCTCGAAAAAATTATCAAAGATTCTCAGGGTGAACTCTTTCGCTTTATTCCTGTCATAAACGATGCCTTCAAAATTATGAATTGCTATCAGGATGAATATTTTTTTCTTTTCATCAAAAGTTACTATCAATTAAAACAGCTGGCCAAAAACATTCTCCAAATCGATGAAAAGATCAACCCGGCACCGGATTACCATTCAATTAATCAGGTGCTTTTGAAATATTATCAGCAAACCTATTCTTACTGGCTCTATGAAGATGATCCTCAGGCATGGTTCAGCGAGGAATTGGATTACAAGGGTGGTCCGGAACTTTTAGATAAGTTTTTTGAAGATATTTCCCATAAAAAACTGAGACTTTTAAAAACAAAAGCAGAAAACATTTCCCGAATTGTTCCGTTCGGTACCCGAAATGTTCTGGTGAAACTTCTGGTACTGCCTGGATATAAAGAGTTTGTTGATACCTATCGGGATATACCCAGGAAATTACTTTTGGCGGGCGCCGGCAACGGGGATGATAAACAATGGAAACTTCTGTTTTTGTTTCATATCATGAATACTGCAGGGCTTTCTATGATCCATGAGGAGGCCTTAAAAGACATTAACAGAACCTTAAGCTGGCTTATCATCAATGAAAAGCACTGGAACCTTAGAAAACTCATAAAAAAAACGTTCTCAATCTTAAAAAACCGCACCAGCAAGTATCCCGAAACTGCGCTTAACTGTGTCCTAAATATGGGCAAAGGGGTTTCTAAAACCAATGACCATGACCTGGTCCATTTCTTCATTGATGAAGTTATCGACATGGGTTTTCAAGCTCCCATGATTGGTGGTGTGGGAGATGACTGGCAAATCAGGGCAAACCACGCCCACATTCAAAATATCAGAACATGGATGGCGCTTATCGAAATCAACCCCAAATATTCCAAAAGGCTTATTTCTGCGTTGATTATCCACCTATCTCTCAGCGGTGTTTTAATAAAAGACACAGATTTATTTCCAAGGGATATCACCAAGTTTCTGAACAGTGATATTGGACCGGTGTATAATCTGTGCAAGCAATTGGCCCGATTGTTCCCAACCTATTTCAACGATATCGGAGCCGAGGGTAAACTTCGTGATATTTCCACCCATATCGACGAACTGATGCATCGCAAAGATATCCTTTTGCACTTTATTCGAAAACAAAGTCACGTGGAAAGCAGCAACCGGATTATTCCCCTGATGGAAGCCACTTTCAGGTTCTGGGAAACCCGGGAAAAAGATTCGCTTAAAGCCTATGTTCCTCAAAGCATTTATCGCCAATTGGACCTGAATACTCCTTTTTTGGAAGGTCTTCAAAAAATCTTCAGGCATTTGAAAGGCACCGGCATATCCATCCCCAATGATTTCATCAGTAAAGAGGAACAATATCTACATGAATTGTGCCGTCAAACACCAGAGGTCTCGGATATTGATCGGGAAAGGGCACAATTGGCCATCACTCTCTACAGACTTCTCCATCAAAAATACCATACCAGTTTTACGCAACTTGATGCTTATATTGCACAACTCAAGACCGAGTCTTTTCCTGAACTGGAACAACTGAAAAAGGCGCTGGCCGAAAATAAACTTCAAAATAAACTCGAGCAGCTGCTCCAATATCTGGCTTTGCTTAAAAAAATCATCCTTTCTCCCACTTTCTATGAAAGCCGTGAAGATATCTATAAAAAACGGCACTTTACCGTAGATATTCCCTCCATGTACGGCAGCTATCATGAAATGAAATTTGATGCAATGGGCCTTACCTTTCGTCTGGAATCCCTGGTAAATGTCCTGTTCGAGGAACTGATAGAAAACATTGACTTAAGCCTGATTACCAAAGCCACCTTTTATGAAATATATGACCGGCTCAAGCTTTTTGCCATAGCCCTTGACATCGACGGCATTTTATCTGTTGAATTTAATCGTCAAATCGATTTTTTGGGCAGCTCACTGGAAGTTAGAGGCTTTACCCTGACACAATATCTGGATATTTTCAAAGGCCTCATGCGCGCGGTTCAAAACATTATCAACGACAATTTCACCAGCGTTCATGATCGCAATTTTAATCGAATTTTCTGCCAGATACCTTCCAGCCAAATTCTTCCAAAGTTTATTCCCAAAAACGGTCCTGAAGACAGGGAAAATTTGAAGCACCGCAGTCTGGAAATTTTTTTCAGAGAGCGTATTTCTTTATCATTAGGGCTTCAGCAACTTGATGTATTTTTAACACAGATTTTAAACACCCTTTTTAAACAATCCAACAAGCTGGACCGGGAAAAACTTCAACTATTGCTGCTCTATGATCCCCAAAATGCTATTGCCAGAATCAGCGATAAAAGAAGCTATGCTTCGGGAATGATACATCTGGGCAATAAGGGATTAAACATGGTTCACCTAAAACTGATGGGTTTTCCCATTCCACCCGGTTTTATCATAACCACAGAGATATTCAGGATACAAAAAGTACTAGACAATTATCTTCCGGCTGAAAGAAATTTCCGGGAAAAGGTTATCCATGAAATTTCAGCAATTGAAAAGGAAACAGGCAGACGTTTCGGTTATCCCCAAAACGCGCTTCTTTTTTCGGTCCGCAGTGGTTCTTCCATTTCGCAGCCGGGGATGATGGACACTTTTTTGAATGTGGGAAACAACGAGGAAATAACCAGTGGATTGGCAGAAGCTACAGGTAAGGAATGGTTTGCCTGGGATAACTACCGACGATTTCTTCAGTGTTACGGGATGGCTTTTGGATTAAAACGAAATGATTTCGATGCAATCATCAACAAGCATAAGCAAAAATTAGATATTCCTTTAAAGCGGTATTTTTCCGGCAGCCAGATGAGGCAGGTGGCTTTGGCCTATAAACAAAAAGTTTTATCCGAAGGCATTGAAATTATAGAAGATCCCCTGGCCCAGCTACTGCTGACAATTAAAAAGGTGTTTGAATCCTGGGAGTCCCCAAAAGCCAAAACATACCGTAAAATTATGGGAATTTCCGACGACTGGGGTACTGCAGTAACGGTTCAGGCTATGGTCTATGGCAACTATGCGAGAGACGCAGGTACAGGTGTTTTTTTTACTCACAATCCAAAATGGTCAGGGGACATCCTGAGCATGTACGGAGATTTCACATTGGGAAACCAGGGAGAAGATGTTGTTTCAGGACTTGTTAAAACACTTCCCATTACTATCAAACAGCAGGACGATGAAATGAGAGACACGGATATTACCTTGGAAACTCATTTTCCTGAAATCTATAATGCTTTGGAAAAATGGGCAAAGATGCTGATATACAAAAAAGGCTGGAGTCCTCAGGAAATGGAATTTACCTTTGAGGGCCCCACTGCAGATAAGCTTTTTATTCTTCAAACAAGAGATATGGCCATTCGAGGGCGAAAAGAATTTTTAAAATTCGATCTGGAGCAATATTCGGGGAACTCAATTCTTCTGGGACACGGTATCGGTGTAGCCGGAGGTGCCATGAGTGGTCGGGTGGTATTCAGCCTGGATGAAATCGATTCCTGGCGAATCAAGGAGCCCGATACCAAGCTTATTTTGTTGCGTGGAGATACCGTCCCCGATGATATAAGTGAGATTCATGCCGCTGACGGGCTTCTGACTGCAAGAGGTGGCCTGACATCCCATGCGGCCGTCGTTGCCCACCGGCTTGGAAAAGTCTGTGTCGTTGGATGCGAAAACCTTGTCTGCAACGAAAAAGACCGTGAAATTTATTTTAATCAACTGCGGTTTCGTACCGGCGATTTCATAAGCATCGACGGACAGGAAGGCTCTGTATACCAGGGGCTTTTAAAGGTTAAGAAAACAACATGAGCATGGCCGGATAATACGGAGAACACCATGGAAATAGAACGTCAAAATCAGGGCAAATTTGCACTCGGAATCAATGGTTTCGGTCGAATCGGCAAACTTACGGTTTGGCATCATGTCGGCCGAAAATATTTCAGGGAGCTTGTGGTCAACATTGGGCGTATGGTTGGTACATCTTTGGAGGACATCGCACACTATCTGGAAAGAGACTCCACTTATGGCGCATTAGGGGCGTATCTTCACGGGTACAGGTCAAAAAACATCATTGAAAATATCAATGATAACGATGGCACCATGGTTGTCAACGGTCTGAAGGTTACATTTTTGAGAGAACAACGGAACCCTTTCAAAATCGGCTGGGATGCACACGATGTTAGGATGGTGGTAGATACTACAGGGCAATTTCTTGATCCGACACTCGATCCGGATCACCCCAAAGGATCAGTCCGGGGTCATCTGGAATGCGGAGCTGAAAAAGTCATTGTTTCAGCCCCGTTTAAAATCAAAGATAAAGGAAAAGATCTCCGGGGCACAGGTACCGATGACATCACCACCACCGTCATGGGAATTAATGACAATCATTATGATCCACGAAAACATTGTCTCATTTCCAATGCATCATGCACCACCACATGTCTTGCACATATGATAAAACCGCTTCTTGATTATTTTGGATCCCAAAAAATTCTTTCAGCATCCATGGCAACCGTTCATGCATCAACAGGATCACAGCAGGTGCTGGATCGTCTCCCCGGCGCAGGAAAAACCGACTTAAGAAAAAATCGCAGTATCCTGAACAACATTATTCTCACCTCAACAGGGGCAGCCAAAGCATTGTCTTTGGTGATTCCCGAAATGAAACGCATCGGTTTTATTGCCGAATCAGTCAGAGTGCCTGTAAACACAGGGTCTCTCATTATTTTGGTCATGAACTTCCAGGAAGGACCTGCCGGTGAGCCTATCCGAAAAGATCTCATCAATGATATCTATCGTGAAGCCGCCAAAAAAGATCCCAATGGATACCTTCATTATACAGACCAGCAAAATGTCTCATGCGATATAATCGGCACCCCAAGAGCTGCAGCCATCATTGAAGGACATGAAACCCACACCAGAACAGCTGAAGTAGCTATTGACCTGAGCAAAGTTCCGGATTTAGAAAGCGATCTTATCAACCGCCTCAAAGATCAGATTATTCGAATCCCCGTTACTCAGGGCGTTATGTACGGCTGGTACGATAATGAACTGGGAAGCTATACTGAAATGCTGGGAGACCGGACAGTGACTATCGCTGAACATTTGTAGGAGGACAATTAAAAAGACCGGAAGCTCCCGGAACGCTGAAGATCGGTACCACCTTATTATCCGTCAAGGGTCCGAGATATAAAACCTGATCAAAAAATTCGGGATCAGGTCCTGAATAGACTCCCAAACAGGTATTGGTCATTTCGTAACACCTGTAAATATACTCAACAACATCATGTGTGGGCATTTGAGCTGGAGCCAGATACTGGGGAAAATCATTTTCAAGACCATTGAAAATACAATCGGCTGTCGTTTTTTGCAAATTGCGAATTTTCTCTATTGCCAGGTCCGTGCGAATTCTGGGTTTGCTTTCAAGGATCAACCCGGATTGATCCTTATTGATGTTTATTCCTGTTTGTTTCAAAGCATCGAGCATTTGTTCCACCGAAGCCGAAGGCATGGCCGACTTTAACAGAGCAAAGGCACCGGCCACCTGAGGAGCAGCCATGGATGTTCCAGAGAGACGAATAAAAGGTGAAAACAAGTTAAAGCTTGCCGAGAAAATGTCAGTGCCAGGGGCAAGCAGATCAACCATATGATTATGGTTGGAATAATGGGCAATGAAATCATCCTTGGTGGTGGCTCCCACAGCCACGGCATTGCGAATGCACGCAGGTGCAGACAACCCGCGGGTGGGATCTCCCACCCGGATTCGGTACCAGGGTAAACCAGCTCTTTCATTTCCGGTGGAAACTACAACCGGAATATCATTACTGTATAAATTATCGATAATGGCCGCCAGCAGTGGGTATTTTTCATCGCAATAATTCCGGTAATAGCTGTTATTTCCGATGCTAAGATTGACTGCCGCCACCCTGCTGAGACCCCACTGGTTTATCAGCAAAGTCAGTTCAAGTGCAGCAACCGTTTCACTGATCCATCCTGCGTTTCGCTCATCAATTATTCGCATGGCGATCAATTCGGCATCCGGTGCAGTCCCGGAAAAATAATGTCCTCCATATTCAATATCAGCACTGCCGACCGCTATGCCCGCCACATGGGTTCCATGGCCGTTATAATCCCTGGCAGCTCCCGGCCCCAACTGCAAATCACTCCCATTGGGACATCCCAAATCGTAAAGAATACATATTTCCAGATCCGCATTGACCTTGCCCTTCAAAAAGATATGGTTCTTGTTGACACCCGTATCCAAAACAGCAACTGACCATCCTTTTCCGGTAAAACCCTTTTCCTGGACCGTTTTTACACCGGTAATGCCTGCAGCTTCATTCATTTTCGCTTCCAGCCGGCTGTCAAGCCTGACCGACCTTACCCCTTGCACGGCTGCCAAAGCCTTCAGATCATTCGAAAAAATATCCATAGCCAGAAAGGGTACCGTATAATATCTGATGACATTTTGGGCTTCAATTTTCTTGAGCAGTTTCAGCAGAGAATCCTGAGATGAAAAAATCCTGTGGCGCTGCAAAAGCAACCCTTCGGGGAGCAGCTGACCTTCAGGAACAAAATCCTGGTCCAGTTCCACAATCACCCTGATGCGCTCATCATCGGAAAAATCAGGTACTTTGAGATATTCCGAAGCCTGCTGCGAATAGGCATTCAGATCAAAAGAAAAAAAGAACAGACCAATAAAATAAACCGTTAATATTATCTTTAAAGCTAAAGAAACCATATATTGCCTTTAACACATCCCCAAAAACTTTGAAAATTTTACATAACTTCATACTCCTGAATGCAATTTTTATTCCTAAGCAAAATACTTTAAGAAAAAGTGATTATAACAGATTTGGGGATGACTTGTTGAAGGAGTGCAAAAGCTGTGCTTTTGCATTTTTTCCCGTGGCCATGCTTTGCGAGGAAACTCATGGGAACTAGGGTATAAAAATTATTCTCTGTTTACATGAGTTGAATGACGTTTGAGGGAGCTTAATATGTATAGCACAATGCAACACTCGGGGAATTTGGAACGGGGGCGGGTTTGGAACCCGCCCCTACAGGTTTCCACTGTTGATATTCTATAGCTTATCAGAAAATGATTTTGGCAAGGATAGAGGGAGGAGATTATACTTTTTCGTATATCTCCGACCGATAACGCCGCCAAAAACATTTTCTGGAAAGCTATATAAACAAATCACCCCCAAATCCATTATAGCCAGAAAAAAGTGAATTTACACCTATACTAAAACCTCATCGGTTGGTATCTTCCACAACAAAGGGGATAGATCTTACACCAATGGATTTCTTTTTAATCCATACTCTGAACATGGTTATCGCATCGCCTTCAATGGTAACCATGCTGTGAAGATCTTCAATGTATTCGATATCGCGGATTTTAAATTCATAATAAAAAGGGTTGGTACTGAAAGGATCAACCACGAGTATAACCTTTTTGGGGTCATAGGGATGTTTCTGTGGAGATCCACTATATGGCACATGAGTCTTTGAAAGACTTTTCCAGTCTTTTGACTTTTTATAAGCTTCGATATCAAGTTTTTGAGCCTTTTGCAGAAAAGCCGGCAAAGTCATAAGCAAAACTCCTTATTTCAAATCATGGGTTGTTAATCATTTTCATTATAATAAAAATGTATTATTTTAAAGATGTTGTCAACTGATAGATTCTCGTGAAATTATATATTGCCAGTCTCCTTACATCACATCTTGATATGGCATCAAAAAAAGGGTAATAGAATTTTTCCATAAACAAGAATACTTTCAGATTTTTATTATTTACAATTTACCAGGAAAACGCATGAATCAGGAACATATTTTACAAACTGCCCGGGAAATGGACCTTCAGAATTTTCAAATCGATGGAGTCGCCAAACTTTTAGGTGAGGGAGCCACGATTCCCTTTATTGCGAGATACCGGAAGGAAGTGACAGGAAGTCTTGATGAAGTAGCAGTTACGTCTATCCGCCAGCGGTTAAACCAGTTGGAGGAACTGGATACCAGAAAATCAGCAGTCTTGAAATCACTTGAACAAAACGGCCATCTTACCGATGAACTCAGAGAAAAAGTGCTTTCGGCTCCAGCACTTGCTGTTTTGGAAGACATCTACTTGCCCTACCGTCCCAAAAGAAGGACCCGTGGAAGCATTGCACGTGAAAAAGGCCTGGAACCTCTGGCGCTTGAGGTATTCGGGCAGAATGGAATCGACCCTGTGGAAGCAGCCAAAGATTATATCAATGCTGAAAATGGTGTGGAGTCCCTGGAGGACGCCTTGGCAGGAGCCAGGGATATCATTGCTGAAATGATCAACGAGGATGAAATTGCCCGGTCGAGGCTTCGGAAATTGTTTTTTGAAAAAGCCATCATTAAAAGCCGCGTGTCTTCAGGAAAAGAAACAGAGGGTGTTAAATTCAAAGATTATTTTGAGTGGGAGGAACGAGCCTCTCAGGCTCCATCACATCGTATTCTGGCTATGCGAAGGGGTGAAAAGGAAGACATTTTAAACCTGAGCGCTTCACCCCCGGAGCAAGATGCCCTCGACATTCTGGAAAAATTGTTTTTGAAGTCAGAGGCACCGGATGCTCAACAGGTAAAGTTAGCCATCCATGATGCCTATAAACGCTTGCTATCGCGATCCATGGAAACAGAACTTCGACTTGCCACCAAGCAACGCGCCGATGCCGATGCCATTAAAATTTTTGCGGAAAACCTGCGGCACCTTCTGATGGCTCCCCCTTTGGGCCCAAAACGTATCATGGGAATTGATCCCGGTCTTCGAACCGGTTGTAAAATTGCCTGCATGGATCGTCAGGGAAAACTGCTTCATCATGATACCGTATTTCTTCATATGTCTGAAAGCAAGGAACTTGAGTCCGCAGAAAAGTTAAAAAAACTGTGCCAGGAATATGACATTGAGGCCATTGCTGTTGGAAACGGTACAGCCGGTCGGGAAACCCAGGCATTTATCCAGGACCTCGAAACTGATTCCATCCCTGTATTGTTGATCAATGAAGCAGGAGCCTCGGTATATTCAGCATCTGAAGCCGCCCGGCGGGAATTTCCCGACCTGGATTTGACCATCAGGGGTGCTGTATCTATCGGTCGAAGACTCAGTGATCCTCTTTCAGAGCTGGTCAAGATAGACCCGAAATCCATCGGAGTAGGCCAGTATCAGCACGATGTCGATCAGACCGAACTAAAAAACACCCTGGATGAAGTTGTAATCAGTTGCGTCAATGCCATTGGGGTGGATGTCAACAGGGCCAGTATCGAGTTGTTAACTTATGTTTCGGGCCTTGGGCCGTCGCTTGCCTCAAATATTTTTGCTTACCGAAATGAGTATGGCGCCTTTAAGGACAGAAAGGAGCTGAAGAAAGTGCCTCGACTGGGTCCCAAAGCTTTTGAACAGTGCGCAGGCTTTTTAAGAATTCAGGATGGCACCAATCCTCTGGATGCCAGCGCTGTTCATCCGGAATCCTATCCGGTGGTCGAGTCCATGGCCAAAGAATTATCCTGCAAAATCCATGATCTCATCAAAAACAAACCGCTAAGGGACAAGATCGATATCCGCAAATATGTCACAGAAACCATCGGCATTCCAACACTCACCGATATTATGGAAGAATTGGACAAACCCGGAAGAGATCCCAGAAAAGCTTTTGATAGTTTTGAATTTTCCAAAAAAGTTCAGCAAATCGGTGACTTGAAACCAGGAATGTCACTGCCCGGTATCATCACCAATGTTACGGCTTTCGGTGCTTTTGTGGATATCGGGGTGCATCAGGACGGCCTTGTACATATCAGCGAGCTGGCCGATAAATTTATCAAAAATCCCTCAGATGTCGTTCGGGTTCATCAAAAAGTCACCGTAAAGGTTTTAGATATCGACATTGATCGAAAGCGGATTTCACTTTCCATGAGACAAGAGCCGGTCATTTCTCAAAAGCCGGCCGCCACAAAAGGGAAAAAGCAAAAGTATCCAGCTTCCGAAATGGTCAAAGGGAAAAAAGCACCTCCTAAAAAACAAAGTCCTGCCCCTTTTAACAATCCTTTTGCAGATCTTTTCGGAAAGGATTGAAAATATACTGATTATAACGGATTCGGGGGTGACTTGTTGAAGGAGTGCAAAAGCTGTGCTTTTGCATTTTTTCCTCGTTGCGATGCTTTACGTGGGAACTATAGCTTTTCAGAAAATGTTTTTGGCAAGGATAGAGGGAGGAGATCATACTTTTTCGTATATCTCCGACCGATAACGCAGCCAAAAACATTTTCCGGAAAGCTATAGGGTGTAAAAATTTTCATCACAACAAAAAGGTCTGTTTATGCTTGCAGTTGTACAAAGGGTCAGGGAAAGCTCGGTTGAAGTTGATAGCCAAACGGTGGGAATCATCGGGTCCGGACTTATGGTCCTGCTGGGTGTGGCCAAAGGGGACACTTCAAAAGAAGCAGATTTTCTGGCTGAAAAAATACCCAATTTACGAATTTTTGAAGATGAAAACAAAAAAATGAATTTATCTCTTCTCGACATTGGAGGGGAGATGCTGGTCATTTCCCAGTTTACACTCCTCGGAAACTGCCGAAAAGGACGGCGCCCTTCCTTTGTAAATGCTGCAGAACCTAAAACGGCCAATACACTGTATGAATATTTCATAAAACAGGTCAAAGCAAAGGGTATCAAGGTTGAAAGCGGCTGGTTCGGGGCCATGATGCAGGTACATTTAATCAATGACGGGCCGGTAACGTTTATTGTAGAAAGTTGAATGTCTGATAATCCCCATAAGCCCATAGAGCCGACGTCCCTTAAGTTTATCACACTTCGAGTTGCCGTAAATACAAGCATCGTCTTTCTATTTTTTGATATCGCCATCTTGATGATATGCTTCATTAAATCCGATAGCCTTGAACGGAAGCATTTCTTGCGCACGTTTTAAGGCAAAGCATTCGACTTCCTCGAACCATTCATCGAAATGTTTCATCAACTCAGCGCCCTTTGGTGTCAATTGATAGCCGGAACGATTCCCCCCTTTTTTCTCAATAAGTTTTACACCTATGACCTCCTCGGTTTTTTTGATTTTCCCCCAGGCTGCCCGATAGGACATTCCCAGGCTTTCTGCCGCCCCTTTGAGTGATTGGCCCTCATTGATACATTTCAAAATTTTCATGCGCCCTAAACCGAAAAAAAGTCCCTTATCGGTCTCAAGCCATAGATGCAAACGAATAATCGGTTGTTTTTTTAATTTCATGATTTCATGTTTGAACATTTTTTTGATTCGAAAGTATTTATCATATTACGTTTTGATTTCGTGAGGTTTCATTATCATGAATTTCAATATGGGTCTATAGCCCTGATGGCTGACGGCAATTGTTTTGCTCAAATCAGCTTTTTGGCCAAACTGTTCTTAGAAGCTTTCGTCCCCCATTTGTCCCATAATTACCCACAGGGCCTCAAACAGCATTTTCTAAATGACAGTTAATCCAAAAATGACAGCTGGAGTCGACCTTTGAAAAATTATAAAACCGAATCCGGAATCACATTTCCGGAAAACGTCTCGAATCTTATCACAAACACACATGAGTGCAGTAAACAAAAAAAAAGTATGATAGCAAAAATGGTATGATTCAGAAAAATTTGAGATCTTTGCTACCAATGATTATCTGGATCATGCCGTCATCCCTCAAGCAGTCAATGAGCATTTTATTCGAAAACTGTCATCGATACTGGATCAAATCGATGACAAAACTGGTCCGGACTACTGGCTCAT
>SKZT01000025.1 GCA_007127235.1 Desulfobacteraceae bacterium | reverse complement strand
TAATGGTCAATTGAAATGGAAAATTTAGAAAAGGTTATGGTTGAATCAGGTGACCGAGTTGTATCTATCCAGTTTTAAAAAGAAATATAACGGGAAGCTGAGGGGCCGGGAAACGCTAACCGAAAGCCGGTTTAAATGGCACAACCCCATGAATCGATAAAGCATTTCAAAAAGCCGCGACTTTTCCCGGTCCCGCTCAAGCGTAGTGTTGGGAAGTATTCCTTATCCAGTGACATCCCTTGGAGTAAGGTGACTGGCCACGATGATCCTGTAACCACGGCGGCGCTAAACCAATTGTTCGCCGCAGGCGCACAGATTAAGAGACCTTTTTGCGATTGATGCCTGCTTTTCCCTTACTCAAATTTTTGATATTCAGCATTAAGGCGATCATACAGTTTTCTTAAAGCTATATACCCTGAATCATTTTTATCCGGGTATTCTTTTGGGTCGTCTATTACATTTTCGATAACTGATAGAAGGCAGTCAAAATCCCAACTGTATAGCCCAATTGGTCTTTTTCCTTTATAATTTTCAACTCGTCTATCCAACCCGAAGGCTTCTACCATTTGCCACGAGTGGCGCTGCAATTCCGATAGCTCTTCTCCCGAAATCAGAATAGGCAATTTTATGTCTCTTGATCCAGGTTTCATTTTATAATTCTCAAAATGTTATATTGGAGGTGGAACGGAAAACTCACCAGCGCCGACTTTAAAACGATGTTGAACTGAGCCTGTTGTTATTACTTCAAAAAAGCAATACCAAATTTATATGGGGATTGTAAAGATACTTCTCCCAAATGAGCCTGTAAAAGGCTGTTTGCTTGGTTACTGAAAATCTGTATAGATTGATAAAACTTTGCTCATTTACGGATATTATTTTAAGAAAAATGAAAAACTTAACGGTACTTTCCCTCTAATCTTTAATATGCTCACTAAAAATATCTGCGACTTCGATTTTTGTGCTATTGATTCCCCCCATTGTCGATCTCCCAGGTGTTTTGGCCGTTTTTTGCATCTTCAAGAAGATCGAGCGGACTTCTTAGAAAGGTGAGATGCTTTTGAGACACATGATCTATTCCCATGTGCTTCAGCAGGGCGGATTCGGAGTCAAAAGTCTTCTGGATAATCTTGATCTTTGAGGTTTTAGAGAAGTTCGGGGCGAAAGAACCCATAATCCATATCCGGGTTTCCGACGATGCTGGGATAAAGGGGTAAGAAAGCTTTGGGGATCCAGAAAGAAGTGAGATAAATCGAAAAAAACTTTGGGAAGGGATAAAAAGTTTAAACCCGTTTATTTTATTTGTTGGAGGCGGCAACCAGATTCGAACTGGTGAATAGCGGTTTTGCAGACCGCTGCCTTACCACTTGGCTATGCCGCCTTAAAAAAAATGGAGCGGGAAACGGGATTTGAACCCGCGACTTCGACCTTGGCAAGGTCGCACTCTACCACTGAGTTATTCCCGCTCAGCTAAGATCCAAATAATTAAATGATTATTCAGAGTTTGTCAACCTAAAATTATTTAAATTTCCAGATGCTTCCGAAATCTGAAAAAGTAATCGATACCTGACCAAACAGTCATCACCAGTGCGCCCCATAGAAAAAACATACCGATAGCATGAAGGTTGATTCCGAAATATGGATAATGAAATAAAAGAGGTATGAGTGCCGCAATTTGGAACCCGGTTTTATATTTTCCAAGCTTCGATGCAGACACGTCTTCTCCAACTTCGCAAATGATATTTCTAAGGCCGGTTACGGCCAATTCACGCCCGATGATTACACAAACCACCCATGCCGGAATCCATCCGTGGGAAGTCAGCATGATGAAAGCTGAAGACACCAGGAGTTTGTCGGCCACCGGGTCCATTATTTTTCCAAAATTGGAAATCATTTCCCACCGTCTGGCAAAGTATCCGTCCAAATAATCGGTGATGGCCGCCAGGCTGAATAAAATAGCCGAAATGAAGGTGGTAATTTTATTGGGAAACATCATCAATATGACGATGCCCGGTATGGCTCCTACCCTGAAAAGCGTCAACGTATTGGGATTCATCAGCGCTTTTTTCAACTTATCGGAGAACATCACTTTTTCCAAAACATTTCACTCCGTGTTGAAAGAATTAGATTTTATTTCTTTGCTTTTTCCCAGTCATCCAAAAAGGCTTTCAGACCCTTATCCGTAAGCGGATGAGCCGCGAGTTTACTCAAAACACTAAACGGTATTGTAGAGATATCTGCCCCTATGAGTGCTGCATCCAGCACATGGAGCGGATTTCGGATACTGGCAACAATAACCTGTGTATCAAATGCATAATTGTTGTAAATATCAACAATCTGCTCAACCAAAAGCATGCCATCCGAAGAGATATCATCCAGTCGTCCCACAAAAGGACTGACAAATGTAGCACCCGCCTTGGCAGCCATCAGCGCCTGCAGCGGTGAAAAAACCAGGGTAACATTGGTTTTGATACCTTCCTCGGTTAATGTTTTGGTAGCTTTTATGCCATCGATGGTCATTGGAATCTTGACCACGATATTTTCATGTATGTCCGCAAGATTTCGGGCCTCTTTGATCATGCCGTCATAATCCGTTGAGATGACTTCAGCACTGATAGGCCCATCGACTATTTCGCAAATTTCTTTGATAACTTCTTCTAATGACCGGCCCTCTTTAGCAACCAATGATGGGTTTGTAGTAACTCCATCGACCATCCCCATACTGTTGGCTTCTTTTATTTCGGCAATATTGGCCGTATCAATGAAAAATTTCATGGAATATCCTCCGGGCTCACTTGAGTATTATCTATAGATTTTCAGAAAAAGTTCATGGTAAACCGGCTTTCAGCCGGTCTGGCGAAAGTACAACTTTCACACTCCGGCCTATACTTGGTATTACCCCTTGTTGCCTTCATTTGTTACTCGGTTCTTTGCCGCTCAGATAATGTTCCTGGCACTCCCGGCTGCAAAAATACAAAGTTTCTCCATTTATTTTCAAAGACACACCGGTTTTTTTGGGAAAATACACCCCGCAAAACGGGTCTTTGACCATAATATCATCAATTTGTCTTTCGGGTTCATAAAAAGTTTTTGGTCCCTGCTCAATATGAGTGGCCATCCACTTTTTTAGTGCTCTCCAGCCCAAATATAAAAGAATAAGAAAAATTAATAATCTCATTTGTATAACACAATCTTTTGCTCACTGTCTTCCAACCCCTTTAAAAGTTGGATGACTGATTTTTTTAAAACCGGATGGACCATATTCGGTGCAATATCAGACAAAGGTTTCAAAACAAAGCGCCTTTCATGCATTCTCGGATGAGGGATTACCAGGTCCGCCGTATTTTCAATAAGATTGTCGTAAAATAAAATATCCAGATCAAGGGTCCGCGGGCCAAAACGCACCTGGTTGAAATTTCTTCCCAAATCGCTCTCTACAGATTTTAAATCCCTTAGCAATTGGTAAGGTCCCAGCGGGGTTTCAATCTTGATTACCGCGTTTAAAAACCATCCCTGTTTTTCATATCCTACGGGCTCGGTCTCATAAAATGGTGATTTCATTATCAGCAAAGATTTAGTTATACCAAGCAGCTGCAAAATGCCATTTTGGCAATTTTCATATCTTTTGCCAAGATTAGAGCCAATGGAAAGGTATACGATTGGCATTAAAAATGCAAGACCCTTTTTATTTCAATTTAATAAGAGTATGTATATGCCTCTTGCCACAACATACCAGAATAAATAACCCTGGCATCACCTTCGAGATAAATATCCGAAAAAACACCATTATTTTCACTAAAATATACTTTTAGAAAAACACCGCTTTTTGTAAACACTCTGGCAGGCGATGGAATCTTCTGCCTGAGTGCCATAATAAGGGCCCCGGCAACAGATCCTGTTCCGCAGGCCAGGGTTTCATCCTCCACACCCCGTTCATAGGTACGAATACGGATAGAGCCATCATCTTGAAGTGATATGAAGTTGGCATTGGTTCCTGCGGGGGCGAAGTTCCTATGGTATCGGATCTCCCGGCCCTGATTAATCACATCTACCCGATCCAGGTTATCGGTTACCACCACTACATGGGGAACACCGGTGTTGGCACTGTTGATGGAAAGGGGTCCTCTTTGCAGCTCTATGATAAAGTCGGTTTCGATATTTTTAGGATCAGGCATCTTTAGTTTGACCCCTTGTTCGGATATTGAAGCTTCAATAATTCCGGCATCCGTCTTAAAAGACATTTGTTTTCCGGCAATACCATTTAAAAAAGCAAAGCGAGCCGCACACCGTGCTCCATTTCCGCACATTTCAGCAAGCTTGCCATCCGAATTAAAAAATCTCCAGGCAAAATCCACCTGATGGGATTTTTCCACCAGAATAAACCCATCGGCTCCGACAGACATTTTTCTTCGGCAAACCTTTTCAATCATATCATGAAGACCCGCTTCTTTAACTATTTTTTCGCGGTTGTCGATAATAATGAAATCATTGCCGCTTCCACTCATTTTAAAAAAAGGGATCTGGTCCATTTCATACACCTTTCTTACTCATACACCTTTCCTGCCTCATAAACCTTTCTGGTTTTTTGAATAAAAAAATTTTACGGTAAAGATTATTCCAAGAAAGACGGAATGGATTCTCCCCTGTTTAGGTCCTGAAAGGTTTCCCGGCGCCTTATCACCTCGAAGTGATCCTGGTGCACCATCACTTCAGCGCACCTGGGTCGGGAGCAATAATTCGAAGACATGGCAAATCCGTATGCTCCGGCACTCATGACTGCAAGGAGATCCCCCTTTCCAACGTTCGCAATATTTCGATCCAGGGCCAAAAAGTCTCCGGTTTCACAGATAGGACCCACCACATCAGCTTTTATGAAGTCTCCTTTTGGCTTTTTCACAGGCTCAATAGCGTGGTATGCGTCATAAAGGGTGGGCCTCATAAGATCGTTCATGCCTGCATCAACAATAATAAATTTCTTGATCTCACCCCGTTTACTATACAAAACACTTGTGACCAATATTCCGGCATTTCCCACAATCACACGGCCCGGTTCCAGGATTAAAGTCAAGGAAGTCTCTTTCAGGCTGTTAACCAGCACTTTTGCATATTCATCCGGATGAGGAGGATCTTCATCGGCGTAGGTAATCCCCAAACCTCCCCCCATATCAAGATATTGAATAGAGATCCCCAACTCTTTTAAGGTATTGATCAGCAGCTTAATTTTTTCAAGAGCATCTTTAAAAGGAGTGGTGTCGGTAATTTGTGAACCAATATGGCAATCAATCCCAACGATTCTGATATGTTCCATCTTCATGGCCGCTTTGTAGACTTCCAGAGCCACATCACTTTCAATGCCGAACTTGTTTTTTTTGAGACCTGTGGAAATATAAGGATGCGTTTTGGGATCGACATCCGGGTTTACACGCAGAGCGATAGGGGCTTGCTTATTTAAAGTTTTTGCCCGGGTTTGGATCAGAGTTAGTTCTTCGAGTGACTCCACATTAAACATAAGGATGCCTGAATTGAGGGCATAGTCGATTTCATCGATTGTCTTACCGACTCCGGAATACACGATTTTTTCGGGTAAAAAGCCTGCCTTGATGCCCCGATAAAGCTCGCCGCCTGAGACAATATCCAGGCCGCTGCCCAAACTCTGGAACAAACGCAGTATCGCAAGGTTGGTGTTGGCTTTGGCCGAAAAGCAAACAAGCCGTTCTATTGCCCCGAATGCATTGTCAAAGGTTTTAAAATGGCGTTTCAGGGTTGCATGACTGTAAAGATAAAACGGTGTTCCGATCTCTTCGGCAATTTTTGAAACAGAAACGGATTCGCAATATAATTCATCGTTTTTGTATTGAAAATGATGCATAGTTTCACCCGGAAGATCTATTTTCTAAGCTGTTATCTGTTACTTTTTTCTGGTTGTCACATCTGCTTTTCAGGTTGACCGGCTTGCAGCCGGTTGGGCGAAAGTACAACTTTCGCACTCCGGATTTTCGGATTTTTTATTCATTTTGGACATTCCGGCATTTGCCGAAGTCTTCCGGAGTTTTTTTGGATGGATATATCTTAAACCCCTCAGCTGTGGGAGCCTCCTGAAATACAGGCAAAGTCCGGGTTAAATCCTCCCCCCTGTTATCAAGCCTTCTTGCCTCCTGGTCGGTAACTTCCTTCAGGGCAGGCATCTTCGGGGGTACTGGAGGGCCTTTTTTACCACAGGATGCCAAAGGTAATGCAACAAGGAAAAAAATCATCAAAACTTTAAGTAAAAAATTAAGCCAATTCATGAAATTTTTTCTTATCCATTTCAATTTGATTGCAGGCATGTTCAATGGCATTCATCACCATTTTTTGGGAAGTGCCCCCATAAGAATTTCTTCGGTCAATCATTTTCTCAACGGAAAGATAAGAAAAGATATCTTCTGATACCAGGGAAGAAAAGGACTTCAACTCTTTAAGGCTTAACTGGTGAAGTTCTTTTTTCAATCCAAGAGCATACTGGACGGCTTTTCCCACTATTTCATGGGCTTGCCGAAACGCTACGCCTTTGGTCACGAGATAATCCGCAAAGTCGGTGGCGTTTAAAAAACCCGTTTTCGTGGCATCTTCCATGGTGTCCTGCTTAATTTTAATGTTCGGAAGCATGTTGATATATATATGGGTACAGGCTTTTAACGTATTGACCGAATCAAAAAGGGGTTCCTTATCTTCCTGCATATCGCGATTATAAGCCATGGGAAGTGATTTCATCACAGTCAGCATGGCAAACAAGTCTCCAAAAACCCGTCCGGTTTTCCCCCGGACCAATTCGGCAACATCCGGGTTTTTTTTCTGTGGCATAATACTGCTTCCGGTTGTAAATGCATCTGAAATTTCAATAAAACCGAATTCAGCAGATGACCATAGTACCATTTCTTCGGAAATTCTGCTTAAATGAACCATGCAGATGCTTGCGCCGGATAAGAACTCCATAGTGAAATCCCGATCCGATACCGAGTCGATGCTGTTTGATGAAACCTTGGGAAAATTCAATAGTTTTGCGGTGTAATCTCTGTCTATGGGATATGTTGTCCCGGCAAGGGCTGCACTTCCCAACGGCATGATATTTGTCCTTTTCAGACCGTCTGCAAATCTTTCCATATCCCGGGTAAACATTTCATAATAGGCCATTAGATGATGTGAAAAGAGCACGGGCTGAGCTCTCTGCAGGTGGGTATATCCCGGAAAGACAACGTGGATATATTTTTGGGCAAGCTCTACCAAGGTCTGTCGAAGCCGGATCAACAAGTTTATGATTTCAAGGGTTTCGTGCCTTAAGTACAATCGTAAATCCAGGGCCACCTGATCGTTGCGGCTGCGTGCTGTATGAAGTTTATGGGCTGTTTTGCCCACTTCCTGAAGCAGCCAGGATTCAACATGCATATGAATATCTTCAAGGCTATCGTCAAATTTATACTGACCCTTTTCAATATTCTGCCGAACCCGAATGAGGCCTTCTATGAGCGTGGATGCATCTTCCTGGGAGATAATTCCCACATGAGCCAGCATTTTGCAATGGGCAATACTTCCCTGAATATCAAAGGCATAAAGATGTCTGTCAATATCAATTGAGGAGGTAAAGGCTTCAACATTTTGGTTGGTTTTTTCTGAAAATCGGCCGTCCCACAATTTTCTGACCATATGACTCCTTATTCACGAGTTCATTAAATTCTGAATCCTGAGCCTAAGCGCATTTAGACGAATGAAGCCTTCGGCATCTTTTTGGCTGAAAACCGTATCATCTTCAAAAGTGGCAAAATCGACGCTGTAGATGGATTTGTCGGATTTTCTTCCCAAAACCGAACAATTGCCCTTATAAAGCTCCAGTCGAACTAAGCCGGAGACGTTCTCCTGCGTCTTGTCAATCATGTCCTGAAGCAGCTTCATTTCTGGTGAAAACCAGAAACCATAGTAAATCAATTCGGAATATTTTGGAATCATGGAATCTCTGAGATGCATGACTTCGCGGTCCATGGTAATGGATTCTATGGCCATGTGTGAGGTTCTTAATATTGTTCCACCGGGTGTTTCGTAAATGCCTCTGGATTTCATGCCGACAAAGCGGTTTTCCACGATATCAGCCCGCCCAATACCATGGCGGCCGCCGAGTACATTGAGAGCTTTGAGAAGTTTTGCCGGGCTCAAAGCCTCACCATTAACGGCAACCGGATCACCCTGTTCAAAAGCGATTTCAATTATTTCGGGCTCATCCGGTGCTTGCCTCGGCGATACGCTCAATGTAAACATGTCTTCATCAGGGGTTTGCCAGGGATCTTCCAAAATACCCCCTTCATAGCTTATGTGCAGAAGATTTCTATCCGTGCTGTATGGTTTGGAAGGAGTGGTGGGAACAGGTATTCCGTGAGTTTTGGCATAGGACATCAGAGCGGTTCTAGAGTTTAAGTCCCATTCTCGCCATGGAGCGATTATCCGGATTTGAGGATCGAATGCAAAATAACTCAATTCAAAGCGCACCTGATCGTTACCCTTACCGGTTGCGCCGTGTGATACGGCATCAGCACCTTCCAACCTGGCTATTTCCATCTGCCGCATGGCAATCAGGGGCCTGGCCAGGGATGTTCCCAAAAGGTACTTTCCTTCATATATGGCATTGGCCCGAAAAGCCGGGAATACGAAATCTTTTACAAAGATCTCTTTCAGATCATCGATATAGACCTTGGATGCTCCGGTTTTCAGAGCTTTTTCTTCCACCTGTTCCAATTCTTCTTCCTGACCGATGTCGGCTGAAAAGGCAATAACTTCACACCCATAGGATTCAATGAGCCATTTTAAAATCACAGAGGTATCGAGTCCTCCGGAATAGGCCAGCACTACTTTTTCAACTTTTTCTCCCACGCGATAAATTCTCCTGTTTAATTGATTAAAGCTTCAAGGATGGCTTTGTGCATATGAAGTTTATTTTCGGCCTGCTCCCATACAACGGACTGAGGCCCATCTATAACTTCCCCGGTGATTTCTTCTTCTCTGTGTGCAGGCAGGCAGTGAAGAACAATCGCACCTTTTTTGGCCTTATTGACCAGTTTCCTGTTGAGCTGGAATGGAAAAAAGACTTTTTT
>SKZT01000264.1 GCA_007127235.1 Desulfobacteraceae bacterium | reverse complement strand
AGTCTGCCACCGCAAAAGCAAAGCTTTTGCATTCCTGTTCAAATTGGTACTCAAACAATATTCTGATAACAAGTGATTATGTTTATTTCTATCTGCGGTGTGGAAGGTTCTGGAAAAACGACCCAACTTAAGTTTATTGCCCGATTTCTTGAAAGTTTTGGCAAAAAATTTGTGATAACCAGGGAACCGGGCGGCACTCCGATCGGGATGAAAATCCGTCGTATTTTGCTTGACCCTGAAAACCTTGACATGACTGCGAAAGCTGAGCTTTTTTTATATGCGGCAGACCGTATTCAACATATTGAACAACTTATTTTACCGGCTTTACATGAGGGCAAAATAGTGATAACCGATCGTTTTGCAGACAGCACAACCGTTTATCAGGGATACGCTCGCGGTATCGATCTGGAATTGGTTGAAAAAATCAACGATCTGGTTTTGGACGGTTTAAAGCCCGACCTTACTATTTTGTTGGATATTGCACCCGTTATTGGACTTTCCAGGGTTCAAAATCAACTTAAATTTGGCCAAAGGTCAGAATCTGAATCCCGCTTTGAGCATGAGAAACTTGAATTTCATGAGAAAATCCGACAGGGATTTCTAATGCTTGCCCGGAAGGAACCCAATCGTTTCCGGATCGTTGACGCTGAGCAGCAACAGGATAAAGTTACCCAAAATATTTTACAGATTTTGAAAACGGCATTGAACCTTTAATCCTGAAAATGCTTTTGGCAGAAAATAAAGGAGCAGATCGTAATTTTTTGTATGTCTTCGGCCGATAATGCCGCCGGAAACATTTTCTGGAAAGCTTTAGAATGGAATTTAAATGGGAAAATCTATACTGGATATCATTGGTAATACACCCCTGATAGAAATAAAAAGACTGAACCCGAATCCCCGTGTTCGCATTATGGCCAAGCTGGAATATTTCAACCCGGGCGGTTCCATTAAAGATCGTGCCGCCCTTGCCATGATTGAAGCCGGAGAGAACTCCGGTGAATTAACTCCGGATAAAACCGTCATTGAAGCTACCAGCGGCAACACGGGTATAGGTCTGGCTTTGGTGTGTTCCGTGAAAGGCTATCGTCTCCTGCTGGCCATGTCAGAGGCCGCCAGTATTGAAAGGCGGAAGATATTGAAGGCCCGGGGCGCAGAGATACTTCTTACACCCGGACATCTGGGCACCGATGGTGCTATTGAAGAAGTTTACCGCCTGGTGCGGGAAAATCCGGATACCTATTTTATGACCGATCAATACAATAATGAGGCCAACTGGATGGCCCATTACAAAGGGACTTCACAGGAAATCTGGGAACAAACCAGTGGAAAAATAAGCGTGCTGGTTGCCACCATTGGCACCAGCGGAACCGTTATGGGCATGTCACGGCGACTAAAGGAGCTCAACCCCAATATTCGAATTGTGGGGGTTGAGCCCTACCTGGGACATAAGCTTCAGGGCCTGAAAAACATGAAAGAAGCCTATCGTCCTGAAATATTCGACAAAAGCTTACTGGATGAAAAAGTCAATATCGACGATGAAGAAGCTTTTGAGATGACCAGAAGGCTGGCGAGAGAAGAGGGTCTGTTTGTCGGAATGAGCAGTGGTGCAGCAATGGCTGTTGCCTGCAAGGAAGCAGAGGCTTTGCAGGAAGGCACAATCGTAACAATTTTTCCGGACAGCGGTGAGCGCTATCTTAGCACCACACTCTTTACGGTGCGGGAAAAAGTTGAACTAAAGCTTTTCAACACCCTGAGCCGCAGCAAGGAACCTTTTGTACCATTAGTCCCTGGAAAGGTTTCAGTGTATACCTGCGGTCCCACTGCGCATGCCCGAATGAATCTGAGTGAGTGCCGAAGGTTTATTTTTTCGGATCTGCTCACACGTTACCTGGAGTTGAGGAATTACGAAGTAACCCATATCATGAATATTACGGATCTTGATGACAAGACCATAAACGGTTCTGAGGCTGCCGGAATGGAATTATCGGCGTTCACCGAAGGTCATATCCAAAATTTTATGAAAGATTTGGAATTTTTGAAAATCAAGCCTGCTACCCGATATCCGAGAGCAAGCGAACATGTGGATGATATGACCGCATTGGCCGAAAAACTTGCCAGGAAAGGCTTTGCATATGAAAAGCTTCGGTCGCTTTATTTTAACATCGGCCGGTTTTCAGAATACGGCAGGTTGTCCGGAATCGACCTTGACAAAATCAGGCTGGGAGCAACAGTGGATCTGGACGAATACGAAAAGGACAATCCAAGAGATTTTACTCTCATGAAACGGGCCAGACTTTCAGAACTTAAAAGGGGTATTTACATAAAAACAGAGTGGGGAAATGTACGCCCTTCCTGGCACATTCAATGCACGGCCATTGCCATGAAATATCTCGGGGATAGTTTCGACATTCACACCGCTGGCCGGGAATTGATGTTTCCGCATCATGAAAATGAAATTGCCATTGCATCGGCCATCACCGGTAAACCCTTGGCAAAATACTGGATTCACAGCGACCGGGTTATGCTTGATGAAACTTTTTCCGGAAAAAACGCCAAAATGCTCACCCTTGACCATCTTTCCGAGGAAGGTTTTTCCGGACGGGAAATTCGATATTGGCTTATTTCCAATCATTACCGAAAAGCGATTACATATTCCGTCGACAGACTCATGGATGCCCGGAATGCTCTGATGCGTATTGACAGCTGTATACATGCCTTGACACAAATTAAGCAAGGAAGTCCTTTTCCCGAACTGGACCAGCTTTTGTATGATATCAAAAACGGCTTTATTGATGCCATGGATGATGATTTGAACATCTCGGCGGCCATGGCCTCCATTTTCAGTAATATCAAACAAATCAATATTTTAATTAAGGAAGGCAATATTGACCCTGATGGGGCCCAAAAAATTCTGAAAGCTTTCAAAAATATCGATTCGGTACTCAATATCTTTGATTTCCAGGAAAATTTCTATGATCCGGAAGTACAGCGCTTAATCCGGAAAAGAGAAAAAGCGAGGGCCGACAAAAACTGGGAGCTTTCAGACCGGCTCAGAGATGCCCTCAAAACCAGAGGCATTACCATCAGAGACCCAAAAGTCCCATAAAATATTATATTTATAAAAGAGGTAACATGAAACCCATCTATTTTCCTTTTACATTTCTTTCTGAAAATGTTTTTAAAAAAATCAGAACCTTTTTTCCACAGACCATATTATTTCAGCCCACCACAGATCGAATGGCTGAACACATAGAAAAAGCCGCCAATGAGGGACTTTTGGAAATTCGCACCCCTGTTACCGGTGACGAGAAAAAACTCGAGAGAGCGCTCCGGGAATACGGGGTGTGGATTGAACAGCATAAAGGAAGCAAAAGCGCTTTTTTTGAAACAGGACTTTTTCACGGTGGCGTTGCAGAATCAATTCCCATGTACAGCGATGTTTCGACATCTCAAATCAAGTCGGATATTAAAAGGGGAGGCCGCCCACACCAGCCCCAAAAACCCGATCCTTTATTTGCCGCTCGTCTTTTTCTCCTGCTTGCCCAAAACTTCGATATTCAAAACGAGCAACTCAAAGAAGATATGCAAAATCTGCAACGTCTGGAAAATAACCTTTTTTCAAATATGCGGGGAGAAGACGAATTTGCGGAAAGCCACGCCAAAGAACCGGATGCATTTATATTGGAAGATGCCGGGCTTCATAAAACGGTGCAAAGACTGGCCGCGTGGCTGAAAATATTTGAGCATGACCCTGTGGCTCCCGATAAAAACGGGTCAGGACTTTTTATAACATGCAGCCGTGCAGTTTTGGAGCATATCATGGAAATATGTCCCGATTACCAACTTGTTTTATCCACGGGAAACATATCTGCGCAAAACCAAACTTTTGAAAAAATCCTTGAATTCCAAAACATTTTAAAAGAAAACTTGACCCGCTTATCCCGGGAACAAACCGAAAATAACCTTATACCTTTTCCCAAAATGGATAATACCGGCAATGGGTTTTCAACTCTAAAAATATTTTGTTTTACCCAAAAATCTCCATTTGCTCTTTTCAAAGAAAGCCTAAAAAAATCGGATGACATCTTTAAAAATGCAAATTTTTCAAAGTTTCGAAAAACCTTTATCGGGCTTGTCGATGATGTATGAAAAAAATTTATAAAGGCTTGACTGAATATTTCAATTGGTATAAGGCCTTTGTTTGCAGTAATTTTCCCTGGTAAATTTTTACCAGGTTTTATTTGGTTGTTTGTTTGTATGATAAATATTGTATGAAAGGAGACTTGTTCATGGCTTTTATCCCAACAGTCGATGAAGACAAATGTGAAGGTTGCGAAGAGTGCGTTGACGTATGTCCAACTGAGGTGTTCGAACTTGAAGACGAGAAAGCTGTCCCGGTTAATGCGGAAGAGTGTCTCGGATGCGAAAGCTGTATCGAAGTTTGTGAACCCGGTGCGATTACTGTCGAAGAAACTTAAACGCCATATTATTTCGATAAACAAAGGCCCGGCATGCTCCTTTTGGGGAGCCCCGGGCATTTTTTTTGAGCGTATTTGCTGATTACGGCACAGAAGGGGGGCCATCAGGAAGAGCCGTTTCTTATCATGCCCCTTAATATATATGGCTTGCAAGCATCAATAAATTATGGTAGCTAAAAACTATTATGAAACAATATGTAATTGATCAACTCAGCAGTCAAGACTATTTCCTTGTAAAAGACTATCTTGACAAACATCTTAAAAATGCCGGGATGGAAGGCATTTACTGGATACCTATCGATGAAAATTTGCTCACGGAGGTTCAAAAATCCCATACTCAGTGTCAACCTTTTTGTTTTGCCGTTGAGATTGTTCCCAACAAGGTCACTTGGGAACTTCTAGTGAGAACCAACAATCGTATGCGTTGTAATTGCATGGGATATGCAAATGAGTTGCAAAGAAACTGGCTTGTTGGGTTTGCTGATTCTATTTTGGAAAGGTTAAAAATTAAGATTTAAAGAAACGGGAGTTTTTGAAAAAAGCATGTTTCGAACCACCATTGTTTTGACATGGACAGTTTTGTCCACGGTCTTTTTCGGTATTATTTCCATTTTCGCTTCTTTTTTGGATAAAACAGGCAATCTTCCACACAGGATCGCCCGTATCTGGGCATCAGCCATATTATGTGTCAGTGGCATCAACGTTAAAGTCAAAGGACTGAAAAATATCGATCCATCCAAGCCTTATATCTACATGGCCAACCACCAGAGCAACTTCGACATTCCCGTGCTTCTTGCGTATATGCCGCTGCAGTTTCGCTGGCTGGCCAAGACCGAGCTTTTTAAAATTCCCCTCTTTGGACTGGCCATGAAACGGGGAGGATACATTCCTATTGATCGTTCCGATTTCAGAGCTGCCATTTTAAGCCTGAAAAAAGCTGCTGAAACCATTCGAAAGGGCACATCGGTGGTTATTTTCCCTGAAGGTACCCGAAGCACGGATGGGCAAATCCGGGATTTCAAAAAGGGCGGTTTTATCATGGCAATTGATTCTCAGGTGCCTATTGTCCCGGTGACAATACACGGAACCCGGCAAATCATGCCAAGAACAACCCTTCGCATCCGGCCCAACGATGTTCTGGTTGAAATCAAAAAACCAATTCCCACCGCAAATTTCACCCGAAGACAAAAGGACAAACTTATGGCTCTAGTAAGAAAAGCTATTTGCGAATCCTTTGATAAACATAAAGCAGGACCATGATGTTAAAAATAATCCCCTTAGGTGGTTTAGGTGAAATCGGGCTGAACATGATGGCCTTTGAATATGGGGATACGATGTTGGTGGTTGATGCAGGGCTGATGTTTCCCGAGGATTACATGCTGGGAATCGATTATGTTATTCCCGACATGGGGTATATCAAGAAAAACAGATCGAAACTGGCGGGTATCGTATTAACCCATGCCCATGAAGACCATATCGGGGCAATCCCGTATCTTTTGCGGGAAATTAAAGTACCCGTTTACGGTACCCCGTTTACTTTGGGTATGGTGCGCCACAAGCTGGAAGAACATGACCTACTATCCAGTACCGTCCTCAATGAAATTTACCCCGGCTGTAAACTTACAATAGGGGAATTTGAACTTGATTTTATGCGGGTGGCACATAGTGTGGTTGATGGCGTGGGCATTGCGTTTAGAACCCCTGTTGGCCTTATCGTGCATACAGGCGATTTTAAGATCAGCCACACCAACATAAAAAATATGGAAACGGATTTAGGCCGCTTTGCTCAACTTGGGCAAGAAGGAGTATTGGCACTATTATCCGATTCCACGAATGTGGAAAAAGAAGGTTATACCATCTCGGACCAACGGGTAGGAGAAACCTTGAGTAATATTGCCTCTCAAAGCCCGGGTCGCATTATCATTGCGCTTTTTGCCTCGAGCATTTCACGTATTCAGCAAATTATCAATATAGCCTTTAAAACCGGCAGGAAAGTGGTTATAAACGGGAAAAGCATTGAAGTAAGCACACAACTTGCTAAACAACTGGGTTATCTTAATTTTCCTGAAGACATAGAAATCGATATCAGCGAAATTGATGCGTATGCGGAAGAAGAGATAATGATTATCACCACCGGCAGCCAGGGTGAGCCTATGTCGGCGCTTTCCAGAATGTCGGGAGGAAGTCATAAATACATAAAAGTCCAAGCCGGGGACACAGTCGTATTGTCTTCCAAGTTCATACCCGGAAATGAAAAAGCCATTGCCAATATCATTAATAACCTTTACCGACGCGGGGCCAATGTCATTTATGAAAAGATATCCGCAATTCACGTTTCAGGGCATGCTTTTCAAGAAGAACTCAAGATGATGATTCAACTGACAAAGCCCCGCTATTTTATACCTATCCATGGGGAATATCGACATCTTGTTCTCCATGCCCGATTGGCCAAATTGGTGGGGATTCCAGAGGAAAGAATTCTTCTGTCGGAAAACGGACAGATTATTCAATTTGATAAAACGGGGGGCAAAATAAATCAAAATACCACCACGGGCAGGGTACTTGTGGATGGAAAAGGCATTGGTGATGTCGGAAGAAGCGTACTCAAAGAACGGCGTACTCTCTCCGAAGAAGGACTGGTAATGGTCAGCCTGGTTTTTGACGAAGAAACCGGCATTGTGATATATGGTCCTGAGATTGTATCCAAAGGATTCGTTTTTGAAACAGAAACTGGTCATTTACTGGAAGATGCCATATGCGTTGTGCTCGAAATTGTTGAAGAAATCACTCCGGATGTCTCCAACCGTATCCCCCGGATCCGAGCAATGGTCCAAAACGCTCTAAAGAAGTATTTTTATTTTACCATCGGCCGTCGTCCAGTCATTCTGGCCTTTATCCAGGAAATTTAAAGTTAATATTGCCCCATGCGTAAAGAGATTGCCGGCATACTCCTTTTCTTTCTGGTGGTTTTGATATTGGTCAGCCTGTTGTCTTATACTCCCAATGATCCATCTATCCATCACGCCACCGCAACCGAAGAAATTCAAAATAAGTTCGGCCTGTTGGGGGCGCATCTTTCCGGATTTTTCATCGGCCTGTTTGGTTTAGGTGCCTTTTGGATACCGTTGCTGTTGCTTTTGGGAAGCATCCGGCTATTTGTCAGGCAAAAACTCAAAAAAACTCAAATAATTGTCACTTTAATCGGAAGTCTTATTCTTATTATCACTTCGGGCGCTTTACTTTCAATCCGTCATGATCACTATTTACTTTTTGAAAGCCAGTTTTCTTCCGGCGGAATCATCGGGACCCCATTCAAATCTTTACTTCTTAAATATGCCAATACTGTCGGAGGAACCCTGATTCTTAGTGTTTTTTGGATCATCGGGCTCATCATGGCCACGGGATTATCTTTGCTTTCCTCCTTGAAAGCCCTTTTGAACGCTGTTTTAATTGTGAAGTCACGCTTAAAAAAAATGGTAATGCGCTTAATTGAGCATTTTAAAAAAGCCCAAGAAAAGAAATATCGTCATAAAAACGCCAAGCAAAAAGCATTGCCGAAAAAAGATGACATCAAAATTATAACACCCGTCCGTGAACCGATTGCAACCTTAGTAAAACCCAAACAGAAAATCTTCGATTTTGTTAAATCCGATGAAGATTTTACACTTCCACCACTTCAATTTCTTGAGGACCCGGAACCTCCCATGGCAACTGCGGATGACGAAAATTTGCGGATGCAGTCCCAGCTTTTGGAAAAAAAGCTGGAAGATTTCGGAGTCAAGGGCAAGATCGTAGCAATCACGCCAGGCCCTGTGATAACTACATTTGAATATGCTCCTGCCCCCGGAATAAAAATCAACAGAGTGGTTAACCTGTCCGATGACCTGGCACTTGCCCTTCGGGCCTTGAGTGTTCGAATAGTGGCGCCCATTCCGGGAAAGGCTGTTATTGGAATTGAAATACCTAACGCGGTAAGAGAAATTGTGCGTTTAAAAGATGTCATTATTTCAAGCAATTTCGATAAGTCAAAATCCAAACTTACCCTTTGCCTGGGAAAAGATATCGTGGGAAGCCCTGTTATGACCGATTTGTCCAGGATGCCCCATTTGCTGATTGCCGGAGCCACAGGAACAGGAAAGAGTGTCGGATTAAACGCCATGATATGCAGTATTCTGTATAAAGCAAAACCTGATGAAGTCAAATTTATCATGATCGATCCCAAACGAATAGAATTGACTTCTTATGACGATATTCCCCATATGATATCTCCAGTGGTCACCGATGTGAAAAAAGCTACAAACGCGCTTTTCTGGGCGGTTAAGGAGATGGAAAGACGTTATGAGCTTTTATCTGAAAAACGGGTACGAAATATTGCTCAATACAACCAGAAAATCAGAAAAGAGCCAAAAATCACAACAGATTTGCCAGACTCCGCCGATTCAAATGAAAATGATTTGTCTTCCAAAACTGAACCCCTTCCCTATATTGTCATTATCATCGATGAATTGGCTGATCTTATGATGGTAACATCAAAGGATGTGGAGTTTGCTCTGACAAGACTTGCTCAAATGGCCCGGGCATCAGGCATTCACATGATTTTGGCCACGCAGCGGCCATCGGTGGATGTACTCACCGGCATTATAAAAGCCAATTTTCCTACGAGATTGACATTTCAAGTATCCTCCCGCACCGACTCGCGTACCATCATCGATTCAAACGGAGCGGAACAATTGTTGGGCAATGGCGACATGCTTTTTCTTCCTCCCGGCACCGCACGTCTGCAACGAATTCACGGTGCTTTTATTTCAGAAGAAGAAATCAACCAAATAACTGAATTTTTAAAAACTCAAAAAACACCCGAATATGATAAATCGGTCACCGAAACTCCCTCTGAGAACAAAGAAGAACTCAGTGATGACGATTACGATGAGCGTTACGATGATGCCGTAGCCCTTGTGACCCAAAACGGTCAGGCCTCCATATCCATGATTCAGCGCCACTTGCGCATCGGCTACAATCGAGCAGCCCGAATTATTGAAGTAATGGAAAAAGAAGGAATCGTGGGTCCCTCCGATGGTGCCAAACCCCGTGAAGTTTTGGTTCGCAATTATGAAGGTTTATGAAATATACAGTGCCTCTCTGACCCCATACTTGATAAAACACCAAAAAATAACTATATTACCTTATATGCCTAAAAAATTTTCAGGGTTATATTTTATCGTAGAATAATTGTAAAAAAGAGCTACCAAAATTTTAGCCACGGATTTTAAGTAAACCCTTGTATAAGGTGATTGGCAATAAAAAATTATCGTTTTGTTACAAGACAATTTACCGAAGAATTTATTATGAAAATATCGGACTTCATCCATATTGTAATCCTGATTTTAATCCTGCTCTTGTTTTTACCTTTCCTTGCATTTGCTTCAGACAATGCAGATAGAGGTAAAACAGCCCAGGTTATTCGTATAGAAGGACCTATCGGTCCGGCTACAACGAGTTTTGTTGAGTCCGGCATTGAAACTGCGCAGAAGCGTAATGCCGAAATACTCATTATGTCCTTGGATACACCCGGCGGCCTGGTTGAAAGTATGCGGGACATAATTGGGGCCATTTTGAATTCCCCTATCCCTGTGGCGGTCTATGTGTCGCCCCCGGGAGCAAGAGCTGCAAGCGCAGGTACTTACATTCTTTATGCCAGTCACATTGCCGCCATGGCACCCGGAACCAATCTGGGAGCCGCAACACCGGTTCAGATTGGCGGCAATATACCCTCTTTTTCCACGAAAACGGCAGTTAACGATGAAAATTCCCCCGGCGCAAATGACAGTCGCGAACCAGAGTCTCCCGAAGAAATCAAAGGGGCAATGGAGAAAAAAATGGTTCACGATGCTGTAGCCTATATCCGGAGCCTCGCCGAGCTGAGAGGCCGCAATGCTGATTGGGCGGAACAATCGGTTAGGGAAGGTGTAAGTTTGTCAGTTAGTGAAGCTCTGAAAATAAATGTTATCGATGTAGTAGCCAGCGATATCGGCGATTTACTCAGTAAAATCGACGGTTGGGAGGTCACATTGGACGACAGGCAGGTTGTCCTGAATACCGCCAATTTGAATGTTCAAACCATAGAACCAACGTGGCGAATCAAACTGCTTTCCATCATCACCAATCCCAACATTGCATTTATTCTAATGCTGGTGGGCATTTATGGCATAATCCTCGAATTTTCCAATCCCGGTTCCATCGGACCTGGAGTTATCGGGGTCATTTGCTTGTTGTTTGGTCTTTATGCTCTCAATGTGCTGCCCCTGAATTATGCCGGTCTGGGGTTGCTTATATTTGGTCTGGCGTTAATGGTGGCTGAGGCATTCGTACCCTCTTTCGGAGTATTGGGAATCAGCGGAATTGTGGCCTTTGTCCTCGCCTCAACAATGCTGTTTGACACGGATATGCCCGGTTTTACCCTCTCCTGGACGGTTATTGCCTTCACGGCTGCTGCAAGCGGCGGTATACTTATTTTTGTGCTGGGTTATGTGTGGCGCTCCCATCGGCGCCCGGTAATCACAGGAAGCCAAGGACTCATCGGCAAGGAAGGCAGGGTATTATCATGGTCGGAAGGAAGCGGGTATGTTATGCTCGGAGGAGAGCGATGGAGAGCTTACGGTGATAAAAATCTTGCTCCGGAAGATCGTGTCCGGGTAGCAAAAAGAAATGGTCTTGAAGTGATGGTGGAAAAAACACAACACAATCCATAAGTAACTCAGAAAGGATACCCTCATGATAGCTGATTTATCTATTTACATCATTATTGGTACTCTTATTATCGCATTTCTTTCCTCCGCCATACGGATTATGCGGGAATATGAGAGAGCAACCATATTTACCCTGGGTCGATTCAGCGGTATCAAGGGCCCCGGTTTTTTTATACTTATTCCGCTGATTCAGCAGATGGTTCGTGTCGATTTGCGAACCGTTGTGGAAGACGTTCCCAGTCAGGATGTCATTTCACGTGACAATGTATCAGTTAAAGTAAACGCCGTTTTGTATTACCGGGTAATAGATGCTGAAAAAGCCGTCATTGAAGTGGAAAAATACCAGATAGCCACCAGCCAACTGGCGCAAACAACGCTTCGTTCAGTTCTGGGAAAACACGATTTGGATGAAATGCTGGCGGAACGTGACAAGCTGAACAACGATATTCAGGCAATTTTGGATGAACAAACCGATGCGTGGGGAATCAAAGTCAGCAATGTTGAAATCAAACATGTTGATATCGATGAAAGCATGAGACGGGCCATTGCCCGACAGGCTGAAGCAGAACGGAACCGGCGTGCCAGAGTTATCAATGCAGAGGGTGAAGAACAGGCAGCCGAAAAACTGGTTATGGCAGCCGAAAAACTGTCTGCACAGCCCGAATCCATGCAGCTGCGTTACCTGTCGACAATCTTTGATGCCAGCAGCAATCCAGGATCAACAATCGTCTTTCCTTTACCCTTGGATTTGTTGAGTCCTAAAATGTTTAAGAAACCTGCTTCCGATAAAACCGAAAACCAATAAGCGGGTAATATAAATTGTTGTTAATACCCATTATCAACAAACTGAAGAAAATTTCTCCAGAGTTCGATGGCACTTTTTGCAGCCGGGCTGTTACTGTCATATTCAAGAAGGGTTTTAGCATGAACCATGGCATGGATAAACGCAGGATCAAAAGGAATTGCTCCCATAAAACCAATACTTTTTTTTTCTGCATACTCCCGAACTTTTTCCGAGATGGCAACATTTAAATCATATTTATTGATACAAAGTGCTGCTGGAACCCCGAAATGTGCGGCAAGATCCAAAACACGATCCATGTCATGGATGCCTGAAACAGTCGGCTCGGCAACCACCAGGACAGCAGAAGAACCACCAATGGATGCAATAACAGGGCATCCGATCCCAGGAGGGCCATCGGTGATAATCAATCCCATCCCCTTTTTTTCTGCAAGATCCCTCGCCGTTTTGCGAACCTGGGTGACCAATTTGCCTGAATTTTCCTCCGCGATTCCGAGTCTGGCATGAACCATAGGACATAGACGGGTTTCTGAAATGTAATATTCTCCACAGGTTTTAATGGGAAAATCTATTGCTTTTTCAGGACAAAAATATACACAAACACCACAACCTTCACACAGAATTGAATCCACGGTATATGATTCAGCAATGGCCTCCCACCGGCAATATTGCCTGCACAACCCACAGTCCGTGCATTTGTCATGGTCCACAATGGCTTGCCTGCCACCGGTAAAATCATACTGTTCTAAAATTTTCGGATTCATAATCAAATGCAAATCGGCAGCATCAACATCGGCATCGCAAAGAATATGGTTTTGGGCCAATGACGCAAAAGTTGCAACCAGACTTGTCTTTCCCGTTCCGCCTTTGCCACTGATAATCGTCACTTCTTTCATAAGCCTGACCCCGAATGGCTCTGAACCAGTTCCCGTATTTTATTGTAGAGATCTAAAAATTGACCTTTCATTCCGCCCATTTCATTTACCAAAAGCCCCCCTCTTGAATATATTTCGGCAATTTTACGGTCAAAAGGTATCTCCATGAGAATCGGAATTTGAGAATCCCCGGCAAATTCTTTGACCTTGTCATCACCTAAATCAGCGCGATTAATCACCAGTCCACACGGTATTCCTAATTTTTTCACAGCCCCATAAGCCAGTTTCAGGTCGTGGAGCCCAAAAGGGGTCGGTTCCGTTACCAGAATGACAATGTCCGCATCCTTTATAGCAGCAATGACGGGACATGAAGTCCCGGGCGGGGCATCAATTATGGTAACTTTGTCGACACTTTCATATCCTCTTACCCGTTTGATCAGCGGAGGAGACATGGCCTCTCCAATTCGAAGCTTTCCAAAAACCATTTCCAGCCCATCTTTTTGTCCCACTTTAATCACTCCAAGTTCCCGAGGCCTTTCATGGATGGCATCTTCAGGACAAACCAGAAAGCACCCTCCGCAACTGTGACAAAGCTCTGGAAAAGTCAAAACCGTCTCTGCCACTATCACAATGGATTTAAATTGACATATCTCCTCACATTTTCCACATAAATTGCATTTGTTCTCATCAATTTCGGGTACAGGTGTGGTTACAGGAACTGACAAACGCATTTCGGGCTCAATAAACAAGTGGGCATTAGGCTCTTCAACATCACAGTCAAGAAGAATCGCATTCTCACCCAGACAAGCAGCCAGGTTGACTGCCACGGTCGTTTTTCCGGTTCCACCTTTTCCACTGGCTATGCTGATAATCATTTAAAATACTCCAAACTGGATTGCGGCATACACCCATATACCTCGCTGAAAAATTCATTAAATCCCCCTTTTTTCAAGAGGGATTTAATGTTTTATCTTCGACCGCGCCCTTTAGGCCTTTGACCCCGTCCTTGCCCGGGTCCCTGAGAATCGCCTTTTCCACGCCTATTGCCTTTGCCGCTTCCACGACCTTTATCAGAACCGGTTTGGTTTTCATCCCGACCACATTGGCCTTTACCCTTTCCTGCATTGGGTCCCTTTCCATCAGGACCTGTTCCGTCGCCTCTTGGCATAATTATACCTCCTTTTAGAATTGTTATGAGCATTTGCTCATAACGTAATTTATTGAGGCTTTACTGTCAAGTTTTTTTTCAGATTCTCAGGTATGTATTTTTTAAGACCTTAGAGCTATAATTGTTACTATGAAAATAGGATATTTAATTCTTCTTCCTTTAGCAAAGGGGGTAAGGGGGCATAAACGCTAACCTAAGGGAGTTTGGAGCAAGTCCCCCTTTGGCAAACTGGTCTTTAGGGGGATTTAAAAATTCCATAAGTGAATGCCATTGCTACGCATACTACCGGGGTTCATTTTTTGCGCATATGGTTATACATGCGCCTCTGTGCGAATGAATTCGCACCTGCAAGTAAGCCCACATCCGAATTAAAAAAAACCTGTGTGTGCGAAATCAATCGCTCTGCTTAGCTTGCCTTTTATCCTTTGATAACCGCCAAAGGATCCAGACGCGCCACTTTTGTGGCAATACCGGCTCCATGGACCACTTCGACAACACAATTGACATCTTTGTAAGCCTCCGGAGCTTCTTCCGCCAATCCGGCCATGCTTCCTGCCAAAACATGAATACCTTTTGCTTTTAGCTGCTCCAAAAGAGTGGTTCCGCGCACCTTCTTCTTTGCCTGGGACCGGCTCAGGATTCTTCCGGCGCCGTGGCAAGTGGAACCGAATGTCTGTTCCATGGCTGACTGGGTTCCAACAAGGACCCAGCTCGATGTCCCCATAGAACCTGGAACAAGAACGGGTTGACCGATATCCCTGTATGGAGCCGGAAGTTCCGGTCGCAAAGGACCAAATGCTCTGGTGGCACCTTTGCGGTGAACACAAAGCCGCATGAGCTTTCCATCGACCTGATGTTCCTCGATTTTGGCCATGTTGTGAGCAATATCGTAAATCTGATAGACTTTGCGGTTTGCAACCTTGCCGGCCAGTGCCTGGTCAAAACTGCGGCGGACATGATGGGTAAGCACCTGGCGATTGACATAAGCATAATTGGCAGCCGCTTTCATGGCTGAAAGATAATTTTGCCCCTCCGAACTGCTCAATGGTGCACAAACCAATTCGCGATCGGGAAGATTCAAGCCATATTTTTTGATGCATTTTTGAAACGCCTTGACATAATCCGTGCAAATTTGATGCCCCAATCCCCTTGAACCGCAATGAATCTGAAGCACAATCTGCCCCTGAAACAACCCCAGGCGTTGTGCTGTCTTTTCATCAAAGACATGATTCACCACATCAATTTCCAAAAAATGATTTCCGGCGCCCAGGGTGCCCACCTGTCCCAGACCTCTGTCAAATGCCCGCTGGCTGACCGTTTTGGCATCAGCACCTTCCAAACATCCCCTCTCTTCGGTCTTTTCAATATCTTCCTCGGTGGCATAACCATTTTTCAGTGCCCAATGACATCCCTGCTCTATTAAACGTTCCAGTTCCCCTTTTTTCAATTTAACATTGCCACCCTTGCCGACACCGCTTGGACAGTTGTTGTACAGGGCGCCTGTCAGCAACTCAATATGGGAAGAGAGTTCTTCGCGTTCAATTTTGGTGGCCAGCAATCTTACGCCACAATTGATATCATAACCGACACCGCCTGGTGAAATGACTCCGTCGGGAAGTTCGGTAGCCACAACACCACCGATGGGAAAACCATATCCCTGATGAATATCCGGCATTGCCAGTGCATGTTTGACCACACCGGGAAGTGTTGCGGTATTTACCAACTGCTCCAGACTGCGATCGCCCATAACAGCTTTGAGCAGTTTATCATCTGTGAAAAACCTTGCAGGAACTCTCATATCGGATCTGAAAGATTGAGGTATTTCGTATACATAATCATTTATTTTTACCAAATCATCGATAGCTACCATGTAAATCACCTCCTGCAAAATTTGACGAGAATCACCAAACGGATATCAGGTTTAAGATCTCAGGTATCAGGGTGTCATATATCAAAGACAACCGTGGCTTCAAGGCCGTCTTTGGTTTCAATTATGTTCAGGTTATGGTAAGTAACAGCCTTGATATGAACTTTCAATTCTTCGGCAACCTTTCCGTATACCTTTGCCTTTAGATGGGTTTCAGATATATTTTCAATTTGAAATCCTTGAAATATAAAAGAATTGGTTTCGAGCAAAAATACCAACTCACTCAACCACTCCACCAGGAGCCCTTCCCTGTCATCGGCTTCCACCTCGACCAGCTGTTCCATGCGATCATCCGGCAAAAAACTGTCATCACAGACAATAGCCGCCATTCCCAGCGCCGCGTTTTCAATCAGCGCTTTCAGGTCTTTTCCCTGTACCCGAAGACCAACATCGGCTGTATGCTCAATTTCTTCAAAACGAAACCCGGAAGACCGGGACTTTTGTCTTTTTTCATCCATGGATTTTTATTTTTCCCTGTATATTTAACCTGATTTTTAATTAAGTGTAACCTTTTTTGTTGAGATTGGCAACTTTATGATCCCCTAGTTCCCACGCAAAGCATGGCAACGAGAAAAAAATGCAAAAGCACAGCTTTTGCACTCCTTCAACAAATCACCCCCAAATCCGTTATAACCAGGATAAATAAGGTATATTTTTCCGCCCTCGTTTTTGAGCGATTTTGGCGGCAATTTTTCGATATCATCAGGAACGGAATTGATCGGCCCTGATATTATAGCGCCTCATAATCTGTTGCAGTGCCTGCCTTTCGAGACCACACAGCTTTGCAGCCCGGGTAACATTTCCCTCGCACTTTTGCAAATAATGACCGATATATTCCGCATTGAATCGTTTTAGTGTTTTTTCCTTGGCGATTTTATAGGGAATTTCTTTGACAACAACCTGATATTTGCTTTCCTTAGACGGCTTTTTTTCAAAGCCGACGTCTCTGGGACGGATTTCATCTTTGGCGGAAAAAAGTATGCCCTGAAGAATCACATTTTCCAATTCGCGAATGTTGCCCTCCCAGGTTCTGTGCAAAAAAATATCCATAAGTTCCGCCGATATGATTTTCATGGGTTTTTTGAGTTCCCGGCAGTGTTTTTCCAGCAGGTAATTTGCAATCAAGGGTATATCTTCTTTTCGTCGCCGAAGCGGGGGCAGTTCAATGGGAAGGACATTAATGCGATAATAAAAATCTTCTCTGAATTGACCTGTTTTTATTTTTTCTTTTAAATCCTGATTCGTGGAAGAAATAATGCGTACATCAACATGGATGGTTTTGGTATCTCCTAAAGGCTTAATTTCCTTTTCCTGAAGCACTCTTAAAAGCTTGGTCTGGATAGCGGGACTCACGTCGCCGATTTCATCAAGAAAAATACTTCCTCCGTCCGCTTCCTGAAAAAGTCCCGTTTTATTGCCGGTAGCGTGTGTGAAGGCACCTTTTTTATACCCGAAAAGTTCACTTTCAAGGATATTTTCAGGAACCGTGGGACAATTGACAGCCACCCATGCCTTGTCGCTGCGAGGGCTTAACGCATGGATCGCTCTTGCAGTCAAGTCTTTTCCAGTCCCGGACTCTCCGGTAATCAGCACTGTAAGATCATTTTTGGCCACCATACGAATTGTATCGTATACCCGCTGCATCGCAACAGATTTGCCCACCATATTCTGAAATGCGCTTTCTCCCTGACAAGCTTTCTGCAACCGTTGATTTTCTCTGAGCAAAGCACTTCTTTCCAAAGCTTTTTCCATCCGAAGCACCAGCGTGTCGTGGTCAAAAGGCTTGGTAATAAAATCGTATGCCCCGCTTTTAAGAGCTTCCACAGCAATGTCGATACTTCCATAGGCTGTCATCATCAAAACGGTCTGATCCGGAGCTTTTTTCCTTATGATTTCAAGAAGTTCAAGGCCATCTGTGCCCGGCATTCTTATATCCAAAAGTACCAGATCAAAATATTGTTGGCTATATTTTTTCAGGGCCTCATCAGCTGAAGAAGCGGTGCTGACAATGCATTCGAGATCGGGTTCCAGACTCCTTTTCAACAACTGGAGCATGTCTTTTTCATCGTCTACAACCAATATGGTTCGGGTCATGCTCATTATCGCCGGTTTGAATTGGCAGGTAAAACGACTGTAAATGTTGTCCCTTTACCAGGTTCACTGTCTACAAAAATATCGCCACCGTGGTTTTTGATGATGCCGTAACTGACCGAAAGTCCCATTCCGGTGCCCTCCCCAATAGGTTTGGTTGTAAAAAATGGGTCGAATATGCGCAAAAGATTTTTCTCCTCGATACCACAACCTGTATCCGTGACCTGAACAACCACCTGCTGAGCTGATGGGTGATACCGGGTTGAAAGAAAAATAGTTCCCTTTGTTCCCACAGCATGCCTGGCATTCATTATCAAATTCATAAACACCTGTTTGATTTTTTTTTTATCCAAAATCAACGGCGGAAGACTTTGGTCATAATCTTTTATAATTTCAACCTGCTCAAGCTTGGAATGCTGATGGATAAACGATATCACCTCATCTATTGCAGTGTTTAACCAAAGCTTATCCTGCGAAGTTTTTGAACCCCTTGCAAAATTAAGCAAGTCTTCTACGATAAATTTACAGGTGCGCACATGTTTTTCAATGGTTTTCAGATCCTGATATTTTTCGGTTCCAGGTTTTTCTCCCCTGATCAGCAACTGAGTATAACCCAAAATTATACCCAAGGGATTGTTGATCTCATGGGCAATGCCTGCGGAAAATCGTCCGATGGAAGCCAGTTTTTCAGCCTGTGTCAACTGCTGCTCCATTATCCTGCACTGCTCTATGTCTTTAATCAAAAATTCTATGGTATTTTCCCCCTGATTTATCCCCTTGTCAAGTACACAGCTTATCAATACTCGCCTTATAGAGCCATCCCGACATTTCAATCTGATTTCATCACTTGCCGAAAACCCCTGTTCATCAATTTTTTGTTTCAGCCGTCTCCAATCCTCGGCATTATCAAAAAAATACTGAAATTTTTTTCCCTCAAAAGCGTCTGCGTTTTTTTCAAGCCCAAGCAGTTGTATACCAGCCGGATTGATATCGATAATGGTGCCGTCCATGCGTGAAACCAGAAGCATATCCGGGAAAACCTCAAAAATTCGTCGGTATTTCTTTGCTGAATTTTCAAGGGCTACGGTTCTTTCGGAGACAAGTTTTTCCAGTCGGCAGTTCATAAATATCAAATTGTTAAAGGCAGCCTGAAGGGCATTTTTGTCGGATAAAATTTGCTCATAAATTTTCCAGCTTCTTGAAAAATAGAAGATGACCAAACCCACAGCCATAAACATCAGGATATTAATTGAAAGATTTAAGGGTCGTGCCACCTCCCAAATATTTTGGTGATCAGTCAAAACCCTTATCTGCTTAAACAACTGACCGACTGATTGTGAAAGACTAAAGACCGCAACTGCAAAAAAAAACCAGAAAAGAAAAGACCACAAAATATTGCTGGAATCCCGCCTTCTAAGAATAACCACCTGCCACAGGCACAAAAATACCAGCACGATCACTGAAACAGAGCCTATAACATCCATGATAATATTCGGGATATTGGACAAAACCATCCTGACCCATCCGATTTTTCTTTATTTGTATAGCCAATACATCAGAAAATTCCCTTTTAAACTTACCGTGAAAGTGCAATATTTATACCTAATTTCTTTGGATTTATCTGTAGGTGCGAATTCATTCGCACTGCTGAGCTTCGCATACTCATGGGGTTCATTTTTTGCGAATGTGGCTGTATAAACGCCTCTGTGCGAATGAATTCGCACCTACAGATTTTTTCCATCGGATGTGGGTCTTACTTGTAGGTGCGAATTCATTCGCACAGAGGCGCACTTATAACCGGATTTGCAAAAATGAACCCCCATCAGTATCCATAGCTCAACAGTGCAAACCAACCTGCTATATTTTTTATGCAGTGCAATTATTTTGCTTCAGCGTGGGTATCCAAGCGGTCAATCGTTTTTTTTATTGTTATCATGAAATATTTTTATTGCACTTTTTCCAGATTCTGCCAGAAGTTATTTTAAAGAGGGGGAGTTCTGCAAAAAAAATTTTACTATTTATACCTTTGAACAATAGAGCGATTCAGCAACTTATCATTTACATTAAAATCTCTTTTAATGTAAATTCCATGGATGGCACATGATTTGCTCTGGTAGTATTTAAGTCATCAGCTTTGGTCTTTGGGGCAAAAATATCGATTTGTATAATGATGGACCATGAACGGGAAAGTTTCAATTCAATAGGTTCGTAAATACATTTTTGAGATGTGCAATTTTACTTTAATTTTACAATTTATTTCTGGGAGGCATTGTTATGATTAGAAAAAAAAGACCCGTATTTATTCTACTGTTGATGTCAGTGCTCATTGCCCTGCCATTGGTATTGACAGGTTATGCTTCTGCCGACCTGCTGAGCGAAGCCATAGCACAAGCGCCTGTGGGGACGGAAACCGGGGAAATTGACCCCACGGCAGAACCAGGCTATCTGGGCATTCCGGGAGCAATCCAGATCAACCTGCTCGTAGGTTTTTTATGGGCGGTCTGGGTCGGATGGATCTTTTCCACGGTGGGGGCTTTCGGCGGTATTATGGCGGGAGTCGGCCATATCACCATTTTCGGTATTGGCAGGTATGCCGGAGAATTTCGCCAGACCGCACCTATGCTCAATAGGGTCCTCACCGATTCCGTAAGGGTTTCCAACCAGTTTCTGGTGGGCATGAGCGCATTGATTTCATCGTTTAACTACTACCGCCTGGGGCGGCTGGTCCTGCCTTTGGGACTGGCTTTGGCTTTTGGCTCCATTTTTGGAAGCTATCTGATTCCATGGCTTACCGCAGGTAAAATCAGTTTCAGGGAATATCTTGGCTACTTTGGTATGTTTGTTTTGGCATTGGGTATTGTCATGTTGTATGAAACCACTCCCCGTGGAAGAGCAAAAAAGAAAGAAGCCAAAAAAGCCGCTGATGCTTTCGAAGCCACCATGAAACGTCAACGCAGTGGTGAGAAAATCGATACCAGCCAACTGGGTGTCAAAGTCACCAGCATTACCCTTAAACGCTTCACCTTTACATTTTACGGAGTTGAGTTTTCATTCAATCCTTTTTATCCGGTCATCGGTGGCTTTATAATCGCCGCCATTTCATCTTTTATAGGTGTCGGCGGCGGCTTTTTGCTGGTGCCTTTTTTAACCAGCATTTCAGGGCTTCCCATGTATCTGTCTGCGGGAACTTCCGCCTTTGCCGTTTTGGTGGGCATGATCATAAGTATTTTCAGCTACCTTCAACAAGGTGTCATTGTGCATTGGCCTCTGATTGGCATTGAGTTGGTGGGCATTGTAGTCGGATCCATTATTGGACCGCGCACCTCCCAGTATATTCCGGACCTCTGGCTTAAACGACTGTTTATCATTTTGGCCTTTTACGTCGGCATCGACTATGTATTACGCGGTTTTGTAGGTAAGGGAATTATTGCACTTCTTGGTTTCTAAAAAAATCCCGGTCCTGATGAAATTCATTTCTTCAGGACCGTAAGGATTTGCATTTATAATCAATGCGCATAAACTTGAATTTCATTTGCATCAATCAGCAAGCCGGATTATAGTATCTCTATAATTCTTTTTGTTTCTAGGCCAAAAGGGGAAATCAAACAATGAAAACATTAAATGCCGTTTATGCTTGGCTGGATCCTTTTTTGATCTATTTTTACCGGTTGCCGGAAAACTCTTTAACGGGTTTTTTTCTGGGAACGTTTTTTTTGTGTTTTTTGTGCGTGCTTCTCGGTGAAATAACCATCATTCTCGTGTATCGCATAAATAAAAATTATTATCGAAAACTCAAAAAAGAAACGGTCCGAATGCACAACCTTTCTGTCAAAGCCATTCTGGCCAAAGACAAAGAAAGTTATCGGGTCTGTAACCGCCAGGCAAATGAGGCTTTCGGGCGTTATTTTTTTGCTCAGTTTGGCCTGGGAGCATCCAGTCTTTGGCCACTTCCGTTCGCCCTAGGGTGGATGAGCCAACGTTTCCACAATGTTTCGATTGATATTCTTTTTACGTTTCCCGGAATTGGCAACACCATGAGCTATGTTCCCCTTTTTATCCTGAGCTACATTCTAACAAGAATAATTTTCGGAAAGTTAAAACCCCGGCTGCCCTGGGTGTATCGTTTTGATTTTCGCCGGGAAAAGGACAATGAAACAGGCGATGGGGATGAAAAAATGGTCAGTTGGACAGAGGTTGAACGTCATGGAGGCTTTCCCGATCGATAATGGCCATGGATATTTTTTTTTAAGACTATGGAGGATAGTAATGAATAAAGAAGTCTACAGCTTATGTTTCATGTGTTCAATCAGGTGCCCGATCCGGATATTGGCCAAAGATGGACAGGTGGAGTGGATCGAAGGAAATCCTCATGTACCCGGTATGGAAGGTAGTCTGTGCCCGAGGGGATCTGCCGGTATTTCATTGCTCTATGATCCGGAAAGGGTTAAAACTCCGATGATCAGAGTCGGCGAGCGCGGCTCCGGCAATTGGCGCAAGGCCACCTGGGATGAAGCTCTGGATTTTGTTGCCGATAAACTGAAAGACATAATGGCCAAAAACGGACCTGAAAGTATTGTCCTGGGAGAGCGCACACAGTTGGCCACCCACGTGAGCAAAACATTTTTAAAAGCACTTGGCTCGCCAAATCATTTTACTCATGATGCGCTTTGCAAAGGTTCGGTCAATACCGCATGCCGCTCATTGTTTGGCTACACTGATGCACAAATGGCCATGGATTATAAAAACACCAAACACATTGTGCTGTATGGAAGAAATATTTTTGAAGCCGTGTCGGTCAAAGAAGTCAACAATCTGATGTATGCGTTGGAACATGGCGCAAAACTAACTTATATTGACCCACGGGTGACCGTGACCGCCACGAAAGCTCACCGCTACTGGATGATTCGTCCGGGCACTGACCTGGCCCTGAATTATGCCCTGATCCATGTCATTTTAAAGGAACGTCTTTACGATGCCGATTTTGTAGACCGTTGGGTGCTCGGCCTTCCTGAACTTCGAGAATTTGTATCCTCCTACACCCCGGAATGGGCGGAGGAAGAAACCGGTATCGCTGCCGGCGATATTGTTGCTCTTGCCAGAGAAATGAGCAAAGACAAGCCATCGGTAATCTTTCATTTCGGGTATCGCGGTGCTAATCAGGTCAACGAAATATACATGCGAAGATCCATTTTTATCCTTAATTGTCTGATGGGATCTGTTGAGGCAAAAGGGGGACTGTTTTTCAAAAAGGGGCCCGGTGAAGTGGGGGGCAAACCTGCAAGAAAACTAACGGAACAGAAGTTTGACACAAAAATCGAAGCACCCCGCTTTGATAAGGTCGGCACCAAAGATTTTCCCCTGCCGGATCCCAACCACGGTATTCCGCAGATGCTTCCAAATGCAATTTTAAATGAAGATCCTTACCCCATAAAAGCACTCATTGTCTACCGCTTCGAACCGCTCATGTCCATTGCCGACACAAATATGACCCTTAAAGCTTTGCAGAAGCTTGATCTGATCGTCACCATCGATATCAACTACAGTGATATCGCCTGGTACTCTGATGTGATTCTTCCCGAAAATATCTACCTGGAGCGAACCGACTGCGTTCAGCAGGCCAACGGCCTAAAACCCCAGATGTTTTTAAGACGGCAGGCGGTCACTCCGCGGTATGATACCCGTGAAGGCGCTATGATTTTAAAACAGTTGGGGGAAAAATTGGGTATCGGTAAATATTTCCCTTATGAAAATATGGAAGATCTGGTGCAATGGCAACTGGAAGGTACCGGTTTTAAGTTGGAAGACTTTGACAGCAAAGGTTTTGTGGCTTATTGCAAAGATCCTATATTCTGGGACCGCAAACAGTTGAAACTCAAAACACCTTCAGGTAAAATTGAATTTCGCTCTTCTTTACTCGAAGATGCGGGATTCTCATCTTTTCCGGAATATGAACCCATCGCCAAACCGGATAAAGGCAAGTTTCGTCTGATAACAGGTCGATGCGCGCTGCATACCCATGTTTCCACCCAGAACAATCCGTATCTCAATGAGTTTCTCTCTGAAAACAGCCTTTGGATCAACTCACAAAAAGCTGCTGAGTTGGGCATTTCCAACAATGCTATGGTGGAAATTTCATCCAGCCGGGGCTCCGGAATTATCCGGGCTTATGTGTCCGATCTTATTCACCCGGAATCGGTCTTTATGCTCCACGGATTCGGTCACCAGTCCAAACGGGCCAGTCGTTCCTACAACAAAGGGGTCTCGGACAGCTTGCTGGAAGAAAACATATCGGATATGGTTGGCGGAAGTCCCGCATTTCATGAAACCTTTGTTAATGTAAAAGCTGCTTAGACGGGCCCGATAACACTTTTTCACCTGCTATCATGAAGCAGCCTTATTATCTGGAGGACCATAATGAGTAAATACTATTTATTTCAGGACACTAAAAAGTGCATCGGATGTCATTCTTGTGAAATCGCCTGCAAAAGCAATAAAGGGCTTCCGCCAGGCCCTAAAATATGTGAAATTGTCCAGGTCGGCCCAAGGTTTATTGGAGGCCTTCCCCGGGCATCTTATATTTTTATGCCCTGTTTTCACTGTGAAGAACCGTGGTGCGTGGCCGCATGTCCCACTGCAGCCATGCAAAAGCGGACCGAGGACGGAATCGTATCTGTTGACGCCGCTCTTTGTGTCGGTTGTAAATCCTGCATTTCCGCATGTCCCTGGGGCGCGCCCCAATGGAACCCGGAAACCGGAAAAGTTGTCAAGTGTGATTATTGTAAAGACCGGTTGGATCAGGGACTGAAACCGGCCTGTGTCACCATTTGTACCTCTCACTGTCTTCACTTTGGCAAAGTTGAGGATATGACCCAGATTCGACGTCAACGGCATGCCAATACCGTAGCCGCTCTGGAACATAGTCATTTTGGATGATTGTCAATTGGCTTATAAGGACACACATGAGGAGCAATTATGAACGGGTGCCCGGTAAACGACACCATCAGAGTACTTGAAGAATCTATCGAGTCAAGCGTATTTAAAGACCCCCGGATCCGTCGTATTGGTGAAGAAATTCTGGAGCTTATGAAAGATGTGGCATGGGGCCGCGCCGGTGAGGATCATATACCGGCCATAAAGGATCTGGCAAAAACCATCGTTGAAGATTCCACCGATGAAAATGCCGGACAGGCCGGTCAAAATGTGATCCATGCGCTTGAAAACCACGAAGAAGTGTTTACCAGCCATGTCCAAACCCATAATTGTACCACCGGAGACTGTGTTCGTCTGGCCCCGGCCCCGTGCCAAATGGCTTGTCCTTCCGGAATAGATGTTCCCACCTATGTTGCTCTGATCGGAATGGGCCGGGATGCTGAAGCCATCGAAGTGATTCGAAAAGATAACCCATTTCCCTGGATTTGCGGCCTTGTTTGTACCAGACCATGTGAATTTATGTGCGTTCGCGGAAGAATTGACACGCCGATTTCCATCAAGCATTTAAAAGCTTTTGCTGCGGAAAAAGCCCTTTCGGATCGTGAATACAAAAACCCGGAAAAAGCGCAGGACAAGAACAAAAAGGTTTGTGTTATCGGGGCGGGGCCTGGAGGTATGAGCGCTGCATATTTTCTGGCACTAAAAGGGTATCAGGTAACGGTTTTTGAAGCTCAGCCGGTGGCCGGGGGTATGATGATGCTGGGTATTCCCCGGTATCGCCTTCCCCGGGAAGTCATCGACCGGGAAGTGGCCATGATTGAAGAGTTGGGCGTGGAGTTTCGGTTCAATACCCGCTTTGGTAAAGATATCACCTTTGACCAGCTCAAATCCCAGGGCTTTGAAGCCTTCTTTTTGGGCATCGGCGCTCACAAAGCTTTCGACCTGAATATCCCCGGTGAAAAAAATTTTTCCCAGGTCCTGGAAGCCATCGACTTTTTAAGAAAGGTGGCCCTGGGAGAACGCAAGTTACCCGGAAAACGAGTGGTTGTCATCGGGGGCGGCAATGTCGCCATCGATGCCGCCAGAACCAGCCTTAGGCTTGGAAGCAAAGAAGTCATTATCGCTTACCGCCGTACCCGTCATGAAATGCCGGCCGACATTGAGGAGGTCGAGCAGGCAGAGGAGGAAGGTATCCGGTTTTCTTTCCTGACAATCCCTATTGAAATCGTGGGAGAAAATGATAATCTAAAGGGACTGAAATGCCTTCGTGCGGATCTTGTGGCCAAAGAAGGAAGTGATCGAAAAATTCCGGTGCCCATGCTTGGAAGCGATTTTATCATGGAAGCCGACGCCGTCATCTCTGCCATTGGTCAACGTGTAGACCATATGGAGCTGAAAAGTATCTCCGATCTTAAATGGTCACGCCGAACCACCGTCAATGTGGATATGGCCAGTATGCAAACCGCCAGGCCTGAAGTTTTCGCAGCAGGTGATGCGGTCACGGGTCCGGCTACGGTGGTGGAAGCCATCGGAGGCGGCAAAAGAGCCGCTGAGGCCATCGACCGGTACCTTTCAGGCATACCCCAGCCAGAAATGCCGCCTGTCCCGGTGCGTCGAAAACGTGTCGATTGGCTCGAAGTTCCCGCAGCCACCAAAATGGT
>SKZT01000315.1 GCA_007127235.1 Desulfobacteraceae bacterium | reverse complement strand
TTAGAAAAAGGTTTAGAAAAAGAAAATTTATGCCAACAGCGGTTTTATATTAAAAAAATCCTTCCGTTTTTCCTGTATTATACAAAACCCACGATGGAGGGTTCTTCTCTTGGCTGGTTTTATCCCTGAGGATAAAATATCCGAAATTCAAAATAGTGTGGATATTGTTGATATCATTTCCGAATCGGTGCTTTTGAAGCAGGCTGGAAGAAATTTCACAGGCCTTTGTCCTTTTCATTCGGAAAAGGCGCCATCATTTTCGGTGAGCCGGGAAAAGCAGATGTTCTATTGTTTCGGATGCGGTGTTGGTGGGAATGTCTTTAGTTTCTTGGTAAAACACGAGGGACTATCTTTTGTTGAGGTGGTCAGGAAATTGGCCCGCCGTGTGGGAGTTGAACTTCCGGAACATGGAATGAGTCGGGAAATAAAAAAGCGGATCGATGAAAAAGAGCAGCTTTATGTTCTTAATAAGGAGTCGGTTGCTTTTTTTCAGGATTGTCTTCTTGGAGCTGGTGGGCAGGGGGCTTTGGATTATCTGAAAAGCAGGGGATTAAACAGGGAAGTGATCGAATTTTTTCAAATAGGTTATGCTCCTGCAGGGTGGGATAATCTGGTTCAGTTTTTCTCGAAAAAGAAGACCCCATTGGATGCTGTTGAAAAAGCCGGGCTGATTGCATCGAGGCAATCCGGAAGAGGATTTTATGATCGATTTAGGCAACGAATCATTTTTCCAATTTCCAACACCCGGAACAAGGTTGTTGGCTTCGGGGGGCGGGTTATGGATGAATCGCTTCCCAAATACCTGAACACACAGGAAACGCCCATTTTTAATAAGAGTAAAAACCTTTACGGGCTTAATTTGACTAAAATGGCCTGCCGGGAAACTTCCGAGGCATTTCTGGTGGAAGGATACTTTGATCTGATAGCCCTGTATCAGCATGGGGTTAAGAATGTGGTGGCGACTTTGGGAACCTCACTGACTCTGGATCATATTCGTATGCTCAAAGGGTTTGTGAAAAAAGTGGTTTTGGTGTTTGATTCGGATAATGCCGGCTCCAAAGCGGCAATCCGAAGCATTCCGCTATTCAGACAGGAAAACGTGGAGGCTCGGGTGATGGTGCTTCCCAAAGGACATGATCCTGATTCTTTTATTTTCAAATTCGGAGATAAAGCCTTTTACCGGGCTGCTGAAAAAGCCTTGGATATTATTCCATTTTTGATTGAATCTGCTGTCGCTAAACATGGACTTTCTTCGGAAGGCAAACTGGCGGTTATTACGGAAATGAAAGGAACGTTGAGTTCCATAGAAGATCCGGTGGCCCGCTCCATTTATATCAAGGAATTGAGTGAACGAATTGGTGTTGAACAAAATTTGCTCCTGGAAAGTATTCGTAAGGAATCTTTTAAAAGTCAAGGGGGTAACCGAGGCTCAAAGGGTGCAAATCCTGTTGTCCCAGGCAGCAGTACCCGGTCAGTCCAGCGGCAAAATACGGCACGGGCCACTGTCGGGGGCGGTTACAAGGCAGAACGTAAAATCATATCCATGATGCTTCAATGCCCCGAAGTGCTCTCGGATATAGTTGCCTGGAAAGTCTTGGATTTGTTTGAAGATCACAATTTGAAAGCCATCGGTCGGGCAATACTTTCACTTTATGAAACCAGGGCGCAAAATCCATTGGACCCGTCAGACCTGTTGCCTTATCTTGAAACCGAAATTCAAAGAAATATGGCTGCGTCTTTGGCAATGGGTGATGAGGAGTGCTGGAGTGAAAATCAAAGCAGGAAACGTCAGCTTATTTTTCAGTTCATGGAATACACCAAAGGATGTAAAGAAAAACTTTTGATTCACAAAATCAAGGAGGCCGAAGCAAACAATGATATTGATTTACTTTCAAAACTCCTGTTGGAACATCAAAAAATGGCCTTGGCCAGCCAGAAAAAAAAAATGGCCCTTTTGAAAAAATCATCCAATATAACGATATTTGAATAACAAAAAGACACCTGTTTTATTCAGGAGGCAATTTTATATGACAAGAAAATCCGTAACGGAAGAAACAGATTTAATCAAGGTCGATGAAAACGTAATCAAGGACTTAATAGACAAAGGAAAAGACCAGGGCTATCTGACCTTTGATGAAATCAATGAAGCATTATCCGATGACATGCTTTCTGCGGATCAAATCGATGAAACACTTGCCATGTTTGAAGATGTCAACATCGATATCATTGACAAGAAAAAGCGGAAGGTGTCGGCGACGCCAAAAAAGAAGAAAATAAAAAAAAATGACGATTTGAATGCAAATGAATTTGGTGCGGTAACCGATCCTGTAAAGATGTATCTGCGTGAGATGGGTATGGTAACGCTTTTGAGCCGGGAAGGTGAAGTTGTTATTGCCAAAAAGATTGAGGCTGGTGAGCAGGAAGTATTAAAAGCTTTGCTGGAAACCATAACGGGCGTTGATTGCATTTTGGATCTTGGCAAACATATCGAGAAAGGAACCCTCAGGCCAAAACACGTTCTCAGAGACATTGACGAAGGTGATTCACTTCTGGATGAATCATCACAAATTGATGATTTTCTAGAAACTCTCAAAAAAATCATGGAACTCAATGAGGAAAACGAAAAGTTGCGAGAGCGGCTTTTTTCGGAAACCCTTGATCAGGAAGAGCAGCGGAAAATTAAAAGAAGCATTGCCAGAAGAAATAACAAAATATTTGAGGCGCTAAAAGACTGGAGATTCGAAAGCTCTGTAATCGATAAAATAGAAAAGATTATACGCCGCCAAATTGATTGGTTTGATTCCATAAACAAAAGGATGTCACTGGTTGCCGATAAGCTGGATGTTTCGATTCAGGAGCTCAGGGAAAAAACGAGTTCCGAAGATGAATTCCTTCGGTGGATGGAAAGCCGAACCGATGTTGCCCCCGAGGATGTGACTCTTCTTAACGAGGATTTAAAATCAATTGTTGAAAAAATTCAGCAGAAAGAATATGCAATCAAGTCCAACAGCCGTACGCTGAAGCGCATTATGGCCGGGGTGGACGAAGGCAGGGAAAGGGCTAAACTGGCAAAGAGCGAACTGGTCAAAGCAAATCTTCGGCTTGTGGTCAGTATTGCCAAAAAGTATACCAATCGTGGTCTTCAATTCCTCGATCTTATTCAGGAAGGGAACATAGGCCTGATGAAAGCCGTAGATAAATTCGAGTATCGTCGGGGTTATAAATTCAGTACCTATGCCACATGGTGGATCAGGCAAGCCATTACACGTGCTATTGCCGACCAGGCCCGAACAATTCGGATACCCGTACATATGATTGAAACCATCAACAAGCTGATACGCACCTCCAGATATCTGGTTCAGGAACTGGGAAGGGAACCGAAGCCTGAGGAAATATCCAAAAAAATGGAAATTCCCCTGGAAAAAGTCCGTAAAGTACTAAAAATTGCCCGGGAGCCCATTTCTCTTGAGACACCCATTGGGGAGGAAGAAGACAGCCACCTGGGAGACTTCATTGAGGACAAAAAGTTTATGCTTCCCTCTGAAGCGGCAGCCAGCCAAAACCTGGCTGAACAGACTCGTAAAGTGCTGGCTACGTTAACTCCCCGGGAAGAAAAGGTACTGCGGATGCGTTTCGGTATTGGTGAAAAAGCGGATCATACCCTGGAGGAAGTAGGACAGGATTTTGCCGTCACCCGTGAGCGGATTCGCCAGATTGAGGCAAAAGCTTTAAGAAAGCTGAGACATCCGACGCGAAGTCGAAAATTGAAAAGTTTTATCGACACTTAACAACTTGACAAAAGTCTTTTCTGCGGATACTTATAAACCTGATCTGAAATGAGTGTAAACTGTCCAAGTCTTTTCACACAAACAGGTTACACTCATCTGAAATTTAGGGACGTGGCAAGTTAAAGGACGCGGGCCCATAGCTCAGCTGGCAGAGCCACCGGCTCATAACCGGTCGGTCCCTGGTTCGAATCCAGGTGGGCCCATCAGATATTGAGGGAGTAAAAAAAAGGATCATGGTCGCAATCCGGGTGAACAGGAAAATATCACGGGAACACTTTGTCCCTGATCCTGAGAGGCACAGGGGGCACAAGATAATGCCTCATGGAGCTATACCTGAAAAATAAAAAAGGCGTGGGGAAGTTCGGCAACCACGCCTTTTTTGTTTTATTTGATTGGAAAGGTTCTTTTGGAAAGTTTTACGAAACCGAAGAGAGAAAAAAGATTGAATATGGATAGAAGGTCTGTCACCGTTAAAGATATTACAAACATCATGGAAACCATAGCACCTTCAAACCTCGCCGAGACCTGGGATAATGTGGGACTTCAGGTGGGAGATGACTCCTGGCCGGTAGCCCGGGTTCGTGTGGCCCTGGACCCGCTTCCGAACGTGGTGGAGCAGGCATGCCAAAATAACATCGATTTGTTGATTACGCATCATCCGCTGCTTTTTAGCCCGCTGAAAACCCTGAATGCTGCAACGCCTACAGGAAAGATAATTCAAACGGCCCTTGCAAACCAGACTGCTATTTTTTCGGCACACACCAACCTTGACAGTGCTGATGGAGGTATCAACGATCATTTGGCCGAAAAATTAGGTTTGCGAAATACACAGGTGCTTGAGAGAGTAAAAGTTAATGACAAGTGTAAGCTTGTCGTTTATGTTCCCAAGCAATATGAAAGGGAGGTTTCAACCTCCCTTTTTGCATCTGGGGCCGGAAAAATCGGTGCCTATGAGTGCTGCTCTTTCCGGAGTCCGGGCAAAGGCACTTTTATGCCAGGTACAGAGGCAAAACCTTTTTGGGGAACGCCGGGAAAACTCAATGAAACCGATGAGATTCGTTTGGAAACGGTGGTTTCCCGCAAAAATCTATCCCAGATTATTGAGTGTATAAAAATGAGCCATCCTTATGAAACCCCGGTTTATGATGTTTATCCTCTCGTATCGACCGAGTCAGCGGGCCTGGGACGGATTGGAGACCTGGAGAGCCCTTTGCATCTTAAAGACTTTGCCCTGAGTGTCAAAAATGTTCTGGGGCTTTATTCCTTAAAAGTCGCCGGAGATCCCGACCTTCTGATAGAAAGGGTTGCGCTTTGTTCAGGAAGCGGTTCGGGTTTGATGAAAACATTTTTTAATTCAACGGCCCAGTGTTATGTCAGTGGGGATCTGCACTATCACGATGCAAGAAATGCCGAAATATTAGAGCGCGGACTTTTGGATATCGGTCATTTCCCTTCCGAACATATTGTGGTGCGGATGCTTGTGGAAAAACTCCAAAAAGTTATGCAGGAGAAAAACCTCGATGTTAGGGTTGATGGTGCCGAAATGGAAAATGACCCTTTCGGGGTCCTATAATTTAGATGAGTTTTTTTTTATTAAATAGTTATTATTGTATTGGAATAAATTATGGAGTCGATAAAAAAGGAAAATCTTGATATACTGGTATTGATCCAGAGCATTGAAAAAAATATACAGATTGTTGAAACCAAACTCAGGGATATTCCGCACAAAATAGAAGCTTTGGATAAAAATCTGGAAAATACCAGGGAATCCATTACTGAGATGGAATCCGGCTTGAAAAATCTTCAGAAAAAATATCGATTTATCGATGAAGAAGTTGCTATCAGCAGAAACCGTGAGATAAAAAATAAGGAAAAACTTGGATCAGTAAAAACCAATAAAGAATATCAGGCGGTATTAAAGGAAATTGAAGATCTTAAAAAAAAGATGTCTGCTCTGGAAGATGAAATGCTTGTTATTTTGGAACAGATAGAAGAAGGTGAGGTGCTGATTGCAGAAAAAACAGAGGAAAGCGAGGTATTGTTTCAAAAAATAGAACAGGATAAAAAGGTGGTTGCCGCCGAATTTAAAGAGGAAGAAAAAAAACTGGCTGATCTTAAGGAAAAAAAAGAAAAAGCCGGCAAAATGGTTGACCCGAAGCTTTTTGAAAAGTATACCTGGGTACAGAATCTGGTTGGGCCTATGGCCATTGTAACGGTTAAAAAAGCTGTTTGTCAGGGTTGCCATCTCAATATTCCTCATCAGATGTACAATGAATTGCAACGCTGTGACAGTCTCCGGTTTTGCCCCCACTGCCAAAGGATGATATATTTTGATTGCGGGTCGGAGCAGGGCAAACGATCGCCGGGTTTTTTGGACGATGGCCCGGAGGAAAGTCCGAACACCACAGGACAGGGTGCTCCTTAATCAGGAGTCGCGGTAACGCGAAGGAAAGTGCAACAGAGAGAAGACCGCCGGATGGTTCCATCGTGGGGCCAGGCCGGTAAGGGTGAAACGGTGTGGTAAGAGCGCACCAGTTTCCCGGGTGACCGGGAAAGCTTTGTAAACCCCACCCGGTGTAAGACCAAATAGGGGAGTGCTTGAGGATGGTCCGTCCGAGCTCCCGGGTAGGTCGCAAGAGATAGCGGGTAACCGTTATCCACAGATGAATGATCGTTGCCCGGTTTTGGGTAAACCCGAAAACGGGAACAGAATTCGGCTTATGCCCTGCTCCGGCCCCATATACTTAGATGAGTTCGAAAATTATTGAATGCTGGAAAAAATGAAAATAAAAAAACCCGGAAGTCACCTTTCCTTTATTGAAAAGGCCGGCGTTTTTTCCCATGATTATTTAAAACTGTGCAAATACCTTTCAAGCCCTGAGGCTGAAGAATATTCGTTTACCAAAAAACTATACTCCAAACTGATTTCGACTTCCCAGCTTCTGGAAGATTTTCTGGATTTTCATGGAAGTAAAAACAATAAGACCTGGTACTTTTACCGGGAACTGTCAGCGGCTGTGAGGCATTTAAGCCTGGGGGGATACTCTCAAAACCATATCAACAATCGTTTGATATTTTACGACCTTCCCGATTCTACAGAATTTGAAAATTCAAGCAGGGAGACCTTGGATTTTCTGACCTTTTCCTTGAGAAAACTCGCAGTCGTCATTATGGATACAGCCCGGCAATTGAATATTCCCATCCCAAAAGATTGTTTTAGCCACAATGATTTTCCGGGTGTCACCACCAGCGAGATCCTTGATTACGATATTGATGACGTCAACCGGGACCAACAGAAAAAAAATATTGTAAAAATCGCCAGCGAATTTCTTTCCATAGCTTCCAATTTTGATCAATTGGGCTTTTACGAACCCTTGGAATACCAGGAGATAATGCAAATTGTTCCTGATAAGGTCAATGAGGTGGAAATCAGGCGTTTTGAAATGCTTGTTCATAACCTTCAGTCATCTTTTGATACTTACGTGATCCACGGCGGATTCCGATATGGAAACCGCAAACTCAAACAGCTTAGGGGATATTTTTCATGTGTTTTTCATTTGCTCCAGATAATTGGGCGTTTATTGCACTTCTATGAACGGCATCTTCATGAAGCCGGATATAAAAACATCTACAAAAAAGTCCAAGAGCAACTCTCTGAACTTGTTGATCCGGAAAAACTTCTGGATCGTACAATCAATTACGGTCTTTATTACGTATGCCATTACCTGAATACCGGCAAAAAACTTGCCAGCGAGATTTTGAATGAGAATATCGAACGCTCGAGTATTCGAGTTGGTATTCCGGTAAAGCGCGGTTTTCATTTGCGCCCCAGCCTTCTTGTGGCAAAAATTGTCCAGGAATTCGGCGGTCAAGTGGAAATGCTTGTGGGTGAGGACCGCTTTGATGCCAGCAGTGTGCTTGATATTCAGTGGGCAGGGGGTAAGATTGCTAAGGAAGATATCAAAGAAGTCGTGTTTGAGGGCGACACACGGGCATTGCGGGACATTCAGATATTGGCCAAGGTCAACTATGGAGAAGACACCATAGGAAAAGACATACCTCTTCCGAAAGAACTGAGGTATCTGAGGTCTTGAAGCATTGAGCCGAAAAGTGAATTGCCTCCAGGCTTCTGCAATCATTGTGGCGGCAGGTGCCGGTATCCGGATGAATTCATCCGTGCGGAAACAATACCTCCTTATACAAAATCGACCGGTTCTTTCACACACCTTGTCTGTGTTTGAAAACTGCAGTGCGATCAATCGCATCTATTTGGTGGTCCCCCGAAAAGATTTTGATTTTGTTCGGCGAAAAATCCTTCATTTTTGTTCTGATAAAAAAGATATCATTCTGGTTGAAGGTGGTGATGAACGTCAGGATTCAGTATTTAACGGACTGCGTGCTTTGGATCCGGAAACAAAATTTGTAGTGGTCCACGATGGGGTCAGACCTTTGATTTCGCCCCAAACCATTGAAACCAGCCTTGCAGAGGCCTCAGTGTATGGTGCCTGCATCATTGGGTTGGCTGCAAAGGAAACCGTAAAAAAAGTGGGGCAGGACCTTTTTGTTCAAAAAACCCTGCCCCGTGATACCGTATGGATAGCACAGACACCCCAGACTTTCAGATGTGACTTGCTTAGAATGGCCCACCAAAAAGCAAAAATGGAAAGTTACCGGGGAACCGATGACGCCTCTCTTGTTGAAAGAATAGGGGGCAAAGTCAAAATTGTGCCAGGCAATTCATACAATATAAAAATTACTACACCGGAAGACCTTGCTTTAGCGGAAATTATCATGGGGGCAAACCGGTTAAGATAATTTAGTCCTTTACAAGCAAAATTTCTTTAATAACCGCTATAGCTTCTTCGGGGGTTTTCGCATAAATTAAATCCCCTGTTTTACGGTATTGATCAAATCCTGTGCCCGGATCAAAATCAAGGAGAACCACTTTTTTACCGGCTTTAAGGGCAAGCGCAATTTCCGAAAGAGTACCCGCACCACCGGTGCAGGCAACCACCACATGGCTGGAAAGAACGTTGATGCAATTTCGGGCGCTTCCCATGCCCGTAATGATCGGCACACATATATAGGCCGAAGCTCTGGTATCCACATCGTCAGGGAGTACACCCACTGTCAGGCCGGCATTTTCAAAAGCGCCCTGGGCTGAAGCTTCCATGATTCCGGAATTTCGTCCTCCATTTAACAAAATCCAGCCTTGCTCAGCGATCAGTCTGCCCATCCGGTAGGCACTCTGAAGGGCGTCAGGCAAAACCGTGCCGCCACCCATTACGCCGATTATAAATCTTTTTTTCATATACCCGCTCATCCACTTTTAACCTTTAACCTTTAACCTTTAACC
>SKZT01000015.1 GCA_007127235.1 Desulfobacteraceae bacterium | reverse complement strand
TTTTATCCACATCCACCTCATACATCTATAGCTTTCCAGAAAATGTTTTTGGCGGCGTTATCGGTCGGAGATATACGAAAAAGTATAATCTCCTCCCTCTATCCTTGCCAAAATCATTTTCTGAAAAGCTATATAAACAATCCGAAAATGATGCCGGTAAATAGTTATTTGACATTTTTTTGTTTCTTTGTATATGCTATTATTTTTATAAGAAATCTCCGAGAAACGGAGTGCAAAAGCTTTGCTTTTGCATTTTTTTTTGCAAAAGCACAGCTTTTGCACTCCTTATCCTTTTCAAAACTTTGTTTTTCGAATATCATGTGATCAAAACTTCTCGGGAGGAGGTTATGAAAAGCTACAGAAAAGAACTCTGGTTTGAAGTCCCCACCAGGCGGGCGTTTATTAACATTACATCCCACGTGGAGAAATGTCTTGCCGAAAGCGGCATTCGGGAAGGGCTGGTGCTGGTCAATGCCATGCACATTACCGCCTCTGTGTTTATCAACGATAATGAATCCGGTTTGCATCATGATTATGAGGTGTGGCTTGAAAAACTTGCCCCTCATGCTCCTGTGGATCAATACCGGCACAATGTCGGTGAGGACAACGCAGATGCCCACATGAAAAGACAAATCATGGGACGCGAGGTTGTAGTGGCGGTAACTGAAGGAAAGCTCGATTTTGGCACATGGGAGCGAATTTTTTACGGAGAGTTCGACGGAAAACGCAAAAAAAGGGTTCTGATAAAAATCATCGGTGAATAATGGTATAACCATTAAAAATTTAATCTTAAAAATATAACAGTTATGAAATCCTTAAAACATCTCTCTAAATTTGTTGCCTGTATTCTGGGACGAAACCTGGGTGAATACGGACTTGTGCCGGATGAAAACGGCTTCGTCAAAATCAAGGAACTGCTAAAAGTAATTTCGGAAGAAGATGGCTTTCGATCTGTACGCAAATCGGATCTGGATGAAATTATTCTGGCTGTTTCACAGCCCCCTTTTGAAATTCAGGATAAACTGATTCGGGCTACAGATCGCAAAAAACTTCCAGAAATTGTTTCGGCGCTTCAACCACCGAAACTTCTCTATACCTGTGTTCGCAAAAAAGCGCATCGGTTTGCTATTGAAAACGGATTGTTTCCAGTGGGTCATACTCAGGTGGTTCTTTCCGGAAATGCTGAATTGGCCATGAAAATAGGCAGGCGTTTTGATGGTGAACCGGTATTGATCACAGTTCAGGTGGCGAAAGCTTTGGAGATGGGTGTCGCTTTTTCTCAAATGGGAAATGAAATATATCTGACTGAGACAATACCTGTCGGTTGTTTTACCGCCCCTGCACTCCCAAAGGAAAGAGCTGTGATTAACAAGCCTAAAGCACCTGTTGAAATGGTGGAACCATCGCCAGGAAGCTTTTTCCCTGACTTCTCACCCAAAAAAGAGCACAAAAAAAAGGAATTTCAGAAAAAGAAAAAAGATATTGCATGGAAAAAAGAGCGAAAACGCAAACAAACAACAGGAGAAAAATGGTAACAGATATCATTCAAAAACGCGGCTTTTTTTTGATTGTCGTAATTTTTACAGGGTTGCTTTTTTTACCGAGTACCTCTGCCTCAAAAACGGATCAACCTTTTTTCCCCGGTGAAACCCTGACCTATGAAATAAAATGGAGTGGTATCCCTGTAGGACAAGGTACACTATCGGTGCTCCCGTTGCAGGAAGACAATGATTATGATGGCTACTTTTTCGAATTGAGAGTAAATTCCAATAGGTTTCTCGATACCTTTTATAAGGTTCGGGATAAAATCAGTTCTCATACAGCTCTGGATTTGTCCCGCTCATATTCTTATCATAAAAAACAAAGAGGCGGTCGCAGCAAAAGAGATATCGTAGTGGTATTTGACTGGGAAAACAAGCAAGCTGCGTATTCTAATTTCGGCCGGGAAAGATCTCCAGTGGATATTTTACCGGGAACGCTCGATCCTTTATCGGTGCTTTATTTTGTAAGATTGCAGGACTTTGACGAGATCCAGGAAATTAATGTACCGGTTTCCGATGGCAAAAAGTGCGTCATCGGAAAAGCAAGGATTATTAAAAGGGAAAACATTACCGTCGGAAGCCAAGATTTTGATACTTATCTTTTAGAACCTGAAATCGAAGAAATAGGCGGCGTTTTTGAAAAAGCTAAGGATGCAAAAATTCGGGTATGGCTCACCGCAGACAGCAGAAAAGTTCCGGTTAAGGTTGAAAGCAGCGTTGCTATAGGCTCATTTACGGCAGAACTGGTTTCCATTCAATTTCATTGACTTAATTAATATGATTTGTATTCAAAATACTGTTCAAAATTGTAACGTTCCTGTTGTGTAAGCATGCCCAGATCTTCCAGAATGCCTCCGATTCCAGCCCTTCGCAGCGGATCTATTTTTAAAATATTTTTAGGTGATTTTTCCTGAATACTGAAAAAGGTATATTCCAGAGTCATGTCTTGTTTTTCCAGAAGATAAAAATCTTTTCCATGAAAAATGATATGCCGGCTCAAGCCGAAATATACCGTGCCTATAATCAATGCGATAAAAAGATATTGTCTGATTCTTTTGAACATTTGAGTTCCCCTTAATTTTATCAATGGGTTATTGGTCTTCGGGTAAAACTGAAGAAAGGGTCAATACGGTATCAATTTGGTTGGCTACCGGGTGTGATGCCACTGCCGGCCATGTTTCCGCCTTGGTTTTCATCATGTGAAATGCTCTGGATGTAATTCTGCGGGTTCCCCCGAAAACCCGGAGCAGAGCCTGAAGGATAAAAAAGCTTAAAAAAAGAATGATGACCATAGTCAAAAAAGCATGTATGAAAAATTCCGACGAAAAGTAGTCGCCTTCAATATAATGCTTGGTGGTCAAATAAGCCGCATGACCTAAAATGCCCAGAGTAGGTAAATTGAAAAACAGTTGAAGAAAAAAACCGCTGAAACGATCAGTTGTTTTGGCAATGGATTTTTCCAATGCATCCGACCAAAGGTTGGAAAGCGTTTCAGTAATACTTTCAGGATCCTGTCCGACAATCTCCGGGTTTCTGAGCGAGTGATCGAAATTGCCTTTGATCAATGTTTCACCAATTTCGGGCCATTGCCTTAAAATGGCAAGGCGATAATGGCGCAGCGAACTTTCGGCTCTCTGTGTATCGCTTGCTTCAGCCACGGCTGCCTGGGAGCTTTTAAATCGTATGAGGGAAGATACGATACCTGTAATTTGACGGATGGGATTTCCAAAACGAAATATTGCCGCCATGCCCGTACCGAATATTAATATTCTTGCCCACAGGGCAATCAGCCAGCCCACGGGGCCGAACCATTTTTGTGAAAGCTTTTGGTACAAAAGCACATTGACACCAAACATTTGCCTGGAATCGTCTGCCCCCACAGCCAAAACAGCTTCCCTGGCGGCCTGTTTTTCAAGCTCAATAAGTTTTTCCCTGGCAGCGGAGAGTGTGCCGGCATCTGTTTTAGCCTGGTTCTGAATCTCAGTGAAAAGATAATTTTTCAAGGATTGGGCATTTTCAAGCCGCCGGTCAATAACATAAGAGGGTTGGTTAAAGGTTCCGAATATGATGTTTCGTAACTGTTCAAACTGGTCAAAATTATGCCTGGGAGCCGCCTGCTGGTCCCACTCCGGGTTTTTAAGATGGTTTCTGGCACAAATACACAAAATACTGTATACCGGTTTTTCCCAGGCTTTTCGAAGATAACTTTCAAAATCCGGCAGAATGCTTTCTTTCAGGTCCCTTTCGTCTTGACGGTCACACTTGTTGAGAGCGACTACCAGAGCATCTCCATGAAAAAGTCGAACATAAGGCGTTAAAAAATCCACATAATCTCTTCTTTTTGGATTTTCGGCGTCAAATAGGCAGATAAGCACATCCGAAAGCTCTATGGCACGTTTTACCAAAGGAATATGTTTTTGTTGCTCTGTGCTGTCGGTATCAGGGGTATCGATAAGTAACGCATAATTAAGAGCAGCCGATGCTTCACTGGTCAATACATTGACATTTTTTGGGCCAATTTCCCGCCGAAGCTGTTCAGCGTCATGATTTTGACTGCTTAGTACCATTACATTCCTGGTGGTGGGGCGGCGGTTTCCTGTCTCGGAAAGATCGTCAACACCCGCCAGAGCATTCAGAAGCGTAGATTTACCGGCACCGCTGGGACCGATAAGTGTGACCACCAGTTTACGATCGAATCTTTCCCGCAAATTTTCGATCACATTGATGACTTCCCGGCACTGCTTTTTCAAAGCTGAAGCAGGCCGCCACAGAGGGACCGATTCCAAAACCTGAGAGATTTGTATAATCTCCTCTTTGATGGATTCAATTTCTCCCAGAACCTTTACCGATGAATATTGAACTTCGGGAATCATTTATGCCTCTGCTGCCTTTTTGCAGATGTCGATATGTTGAGCAATTTCTTCAAGGACCGGTTTGTTTTCCAAAAGAATCGTTTGTCCATGATGAATGATTTCACCTGTAATATGCCGATCAAAAATGTCCTGCACCGTGTCGAGTTTGTTATTGAGCCAGGTTTTGGCGATTGGGGCCAGAAGATTTTCCAGTTGGTTGCGGTCGGCTTTACTTAAGCCGGTAGTGGCCGGGATAGCCACCAGTGCATAAAGATCCTGAAGGCCGAAAAGACCTGTGAGCTTTACTTTGATTCCGGATGCCCCCACCGGATCTCCTGTGGCAAGGATGTAAGTCACCGCAGCTGTGGCAGGAAGCACATTCAGAAGCGCAGAAAAGGTCTGTCGCGATTTTTCCAGAAAACCCATCTTATTTCGAAAATGTTGCACCAGGTCTTTCAAATCATTGTCGATACTTTCGCCAAAAGATATAATTACTTCCTGCTGTTCCAAAACATTTTTTACTTTGTTACTCCAGTCCGAGTCCTGAAGCTTTTCCTGAGCTGTCGAAAGGGCAGGGTGCACTGATACTGAAAACCTGACAATGCCTTTTTCAATCAAATGATTTGCTTTTGGAAGAGGCTTGAAGGCGATTTTCGGATTGGCATTGAGAATTTCAACCACCGATAACATTCGATTGGTAACAGCATTGTTGTCGGGAAGAGATACATGAATCCTGGATGACAAAACTTTCTGGTAAAGACTGTTGAGCGCTGTCAGAAGGTCTTCTTCAACTTTGTCCTTATAGCTTTGCCTGACCGGCTGGTTTTCTTCCTCAGAGGATTTTTTTCTGACCCATTTCACCATGCCCATGACAACTTTAAATGGAAAACCGACCACATCGCCGGTTTTTCGCATGGCTTTAATATGGGCCGGGTCAGTGGTCAGCCACAGATGCGCAAATCTTTTTAAGACACGATCCATTGGAAAATGGCTCAGGGCCTCCTGCACACAATGGCTTTGGGCGGCATGAAGAGAATCGAGATAAAGCTCAAGGGCTTTATATGACAATTCACAGGAAGTCAGAAAGTGTGCTGCCTGATAGGTCGTATCTTCCAAAATGGTTTTTAAAAGTTTTTTTCGCTGCCTGCCTGCATCAATTTTTTGAAGCGCCTGGGAAAATGAGGGTTGATCTTCCGATACGGCATAAAGCTGCATGAATTTTTCCCCTGCAGCAACCGCGTTGTCTTCGTCGGCACGATATATTCCCAGTACATATTTTTCGGCCTGGTCACCGTATATGTTTCGGGCAACAGTCATGGCATGTTCGGTAACTTCCTCATGCGAAAAACTGGGATATACCCGATAGATTAAAAAACAATGCCTCTTTCCGATTCCGGTAAGTGATTGAGAAATAAAATCAGTATTGTCCCGGTTATTATAGTTGGAATTGGTAAATATATAGATAAAGATATCAGCTGTTTCAAGAGCTTGCCGCGCCAGCTCCCGGTTTGTATATGTTCCTTTGGAACCGGTATCAAAATCCGGGGTGTCCATAAGTACGAGTTTTGGCGGAAGCTTTTTGGTGGTTATAAAAACCGGGGGACCCGGTATTGTCAACTCTTCTATATCTTTTAGAGGCTCCGGCGTGCACCCGAAAGGTTCAAACAAAAAAGATAAAAAATCAGCATTGTTCAACAAATTCTCATTTGCAGCAACCAGAACTTTTCTGTTTATTCCTGCTCTTCCCCCGGTCGGGGATATTTTTTTTCCCACCAGCGCGTTAAACAGGGTTGATTTACCCGATGATCCTCCGCCACAAATGGCTGCCAGAAGAGGAAAATCGGATGTGAACACCGGCAGCAGCTTACTTTCCATCACATGAGCCCAGGCGGCGATACCCACCCGGTCACTTGCATTCAAACCTGTTACAGCCTGTGGTAATTTTTGTCTAAGTGCTTTCAAAGCTCCCAAAAGCTCAGGAGTGAAAACCTCATCCATAATTTTCTTTTCCTCCAACATCGTATTGCACAAAAATTTCAAACTATCCTAATGCATAGTTTAGGCCACCATGACCTTACAGGTCAAAGAAAAAAATCCGGGTTATAACGGATTTGAGGGTGACTTGTTGAAGGAGTGCAAAAGCTGTGCTTTTGCATTTTTTTCTCGTTGCCATACTTTGCGTGGGAAGTAGGGTATAAAAATCAAAACCCGTAACCCATTGAAGATGAGAAGTTTACAATTTTATATTCCTGATATAAAATAACTATATTCTGAGAAACAAAACTCAAAAAATTATTAACTCGTGCCTGTCCGAAAACTCTGTTTCTCCCTCTCCCTTTGGGGGAGGGTCGGGGTGGGGGTGATTGATATCAGGAGGTTATCTTTTCCTCCCCCAACCCCTCCCGGAGGGAGAGGAATTTTCGGACAGGCACTAACTCACTACAGTTCAGTTTTATATTTGGAGGAATGGACCATGAAATCCACAAAAAGATTGAGTTTAATTATTCTGGTGATTCTTTTTTTTACCACAGCATGTGCAACAGTCCCCATTACCGGAAGAACTCAATTTAGTATCATTCCTGATGAAACCATGCTCTCCATGAGTTTTCAGCAGTATGCTCAGTTTTTGGAAGAAAATCCTCTAAGCACGGATCCGGCTCAAACGCAGATGGTTAAAAAAGTGGGACATAGAATAGCCGGGGCGGTGGAACAATATCTTATTGAAAACAACATGGCTCATGAAATCCGGAATTATGAATGGGAGTTCAACCTTATAGAAGATGATCAGATGAACGCCTGGGCCATGCCCGGAGGAAAAGTTGCTATCTATACCGGTATTCTGCCGATTACCCGGGATGAAGCCGGTTTGGCGGTTGTAATGGGGCACGAAATTGCACATGTCGTCGCAAGGCATGGCAATGAGAGAATGAGCCATGCTCTCCTTGTTCAGATGGGGGGGATGGGCCTTTCCGCAGCCTTGTCTTCTTATCCCGAGCAAACCCGGCAACTTTGGATGGCTGCTATCGGAGCAGGTGCACAGATTGGAATTATGCTCCCCTACAGCCGGCTTCAGGAAAGAGAGGCGGATGAACTGGGTTTGATTTTTATGGCCATGGCCGGCTATGATCCAAATCATGCAATCGGATTCTGGCGTAGAATGACCCAGGAAAAAGTGGGTCAGGCTCCTCCTGAATTTTTGAGTACCCATCCATCAGATGCCGCCCGAATTCAAAATATCAAGAATATGATTCCAGAAGCGATGACATATTACCGTCCGGAAGGTTAGGAAATTACACTCCTTATTTCAACCAATTCCAACAAAACGGAAGCGCCCACCAAAAGGGCTTTTTCATCAAAGTCGAAGTGGGAGCAATGGTGCGGCACCGTTCCGGGAGGCAGTCCTTTTGGTGAAGACCCAATGAAAAAAAAACAACCGGGTACTTTTTGTGCATAATAGGCAAAATCCTCGCCTCCCATAAAAGGTGTAATGATACGGGCACCATCACCCACAACTTTTCCGGCTGCTTTCATCAGCACTTCAAAAAGTTTTGGATCATTTACTGTCGCCGGATAACCACTTTCAATATCCAGCTCGATGGTTGCTCCAAAGGCGGTTTCTATACCTCTGGCGATCTGACGAATTCGATCGGTGATTTGCCCGCTGATTTTTTTGGAAAATGCCCGAACCGTGCCTTCCATTTTTACCGATGATGCAATCACATTATGATTGTCTCCCCCATGAATGGTGCCGACAGTCACGACTGCACTTTCAAGCGGATCCATGTTTCTGCTGACAATTGTCTGCAAGGCGTTTATAAGATTTGCAGAAACCATAATAGAATCCACTGTTCCCTGAGGCATAGCCCCATGTCCACCGACCCCCTTAACCAGAATTTTAAGAGAATCGGTTGCTGCCAAAACAGCTCCTGGCCTCGAACCGATCTCTCCAAATTTACTGTAGTTCCAAAGATGGATCCCGTAAATTTCATCCACACCATCCAAACAGCCATCATCGATCATATAGGTGGCTCCCCCGTCTTTTTCCTCGGAGGGCTGAAAAATAAATCGCAACCGGCCGTGAAGAAAATTTTTTTGCTCGGACAAAACCCTGGCAACACCAAGCAATATCGCTGTATGCCCATCATGACCGCAGGCATGCATGACACCTTTATTTTTCGACTTGTAGGGTATGTCCCCCGTTTCTTGAATCGGAAGAGCATCCATATCGGCCCTCAAAGCGATGGTTGGCCCGGGATATTTTCCTACCAGATCGCCTATGACCCCTGTTTTTCCAACCTTTTCCAGAACATGGATTCCTAAAGAACGAAGCTTTTTGGCCACAAGGGCCGCTGTCCGGTGCTCCTCAAATCCTTGTTCCGGGTGCATGTGAATATCTCTTCGGATATCAATAATTTCCGATTCAATGGCGGCAATTTCAGGTCTGATATTTAAAGTCATTTTTTTATTTTCTCATTGCAAAATTTGCAGACATATATCATGAAACTGGTTAATTTGAAACTCAATGCCTGGATTTTTTAATCCAATATTTTTAATTTGTTTTATCCATGATTTTGAACCCAGACCTTTATTTTCCCTTGCATTTACATCATAATTGAGCTAATTGTAACAATTTCGACCGGTAATGTAATAAGGCTAAGGCCAATTGTCTGCGGAAAGACAAAAGAAAGCCCGGGTGGCGGAACAGGTAGACGCAAGGGACTTAAAATCCCTCGGTGCAAAGCACTGTACGAGTTCAATTCTCGTCCCGGGCACCAGTAAAA
>SKZT01000087.1 GCA_007127235.1 Desulfobacteraceae bacterium | reverse complement strand
TTCAGCTCCTTTGGCATAACAGACCTGGGCAATGGCGGCGGAACCCATATCTACCGCCATGGCATCGAATTTTCCGGCTATCCATTGTTTCTTGCCCTTGTCGGCGATAAAAGTGTCACCGCTGGCCACAATACCTTCATGGATATGGTTTTCAGATAATGTGATACTGTCCGCCGTGTTTCGGGCAATGGCCAACATTTTTTTATCTGTCTGCTGATAACCGAGTGAATGGCTGCCGCTTCCATCGGGTGTTTTTCCCCAGATAAAGCCATAGGGTTTCATGGTACCGAAATCATGCTGCCAAACCTGATTTGCAATGACCAAATCACCGATTTTCACCCGATCGACCAGGCCTCCGGCAGGTGCGATGGAAATGATGCGCTTTACGTCAAAACGGGCAATGAGTGCCTGGGTGGTGATGGCGTTGTTGATTATTCCCATGGGTGATCGTACCAGAACGATATCGGTATCCGATAATTTTCCCTTGATAAATTCACGCTGAGCATAATGGCTGGTAGCGGTCACCTGCATTGCAGACCGGATTTTATCAACTGTGCCGGTAAGAGCGACAATAACCCCGGTTTGGGCCATTGCCGGACAAGGCTTGAGCAGGAGAGTGCAAAAAACGGTTAAACAGACTGCAAACAGTTTTAATGGAGATGCAAATTTCATTTCTGATATTGCCATAACAAAGCTGCCGGTTACGTGGTGAATTCAATCTGTTTGAATTGTTTTAAAAGCTGTGTACCTTTGGCAGGATTAACCAATCGCACATAATGGATACGCCCCAGCAAAGATGCTCTGAATGAAAATTGAGAATATTTTTTTTCGGGACAGTTTTTTTCCAGATGAGCCCATTTGCTCATTTCCCTTTGTGGACCGTTGCGAAGACAGTTATGAAGCACTGCACGCAGCTTGCGGATTTCTTCCCGGGGCGCATTGGTTTTTTCGTTAACCACAACCCCGGTGATTTTTTGCCGTCCGGCATTTCTCATGACAATTGTTTTCTCATGATTAACAGCAAAACCTTCTTCCCTGATAATTTGTTGAAAAAAGGGAATCATTCCGTTGAGGTGTGAATTATCGCTGGAGATGGCAATGTCATCCGCATACCGGGAATAGCTGAAGCCGCATTTTTGCCCCAGCCGCGCAAACCGTTTGTCCATCTTCCGGCATACGATATTAGAGATTGTCGGACTGGTGGGCGAACCGATTGGCAGACGCCCTTCATGACAAGTCAATTTGCCGAGCATCCCGGCCACATTGTGAGGATATCCGAGTGTCTCAAAAGTACCCACCACGCGGGGAAACGTAATGGAAGGAAAAAGTTGCTGAGGTCCATTTTTAATACAATCTCTTTGCCCACATGCCGCCGGGCGTTGGTCACAATAGATTTGCGGCGCACAAAACCTTCGGCATGTGCATTCAACCGTACCGGATGCAGGATCGTATCCAGAATTTTTCGCTGAATTTTTTTGAGCTGCGGTCTTGGTGAATCGATCCTGCGCATATGACCATTGCGTTTGGGGATATGAAACTGCTGGTAATGTGTGTCGATATCCAATGCCAACCGGTTTAACTGGGAGGGGGTGATATCCAGAAGGTTGGCCAGGTGGGATACATTTAAAATACAACACAGGCCCCGCTTATGCATTTCATGAAAATAGGCGGCCAGGAAACGGCCGGTACGACGATCCAGATGGCGGTTTTTTTCCAAAAACTTCTTAATTACCGGGTCATTTTGAGGGGTAAACTCGGGGTAAAAGTCAATGATCTGCTGACGTTCAACTTTAATCCTTGCAAATGCCACAATGATATCCACAGTTTGCCTGTCAACTCCGGCCTGCTCGTTAACCCGCCTTAAATTGTCAAGATACCTCTCCTGATTATGGCAATGGTGCATTGTTTAGCCTTTTGATGTTTGCGAGAGAAAAAATCGGGGCCTTTTTTACCTTTACATTACGCCAAATATCCAGTATTTGGCGTGCGAAGCAAGTGATTATGCCTGCATGGCGTAACGCCATACCCAAAAGCTAAAAATCAAGGCCCCGATTTCAAAAATTAAGAGCACTCAGGTTAAGCCCGGGTTTTTTGGTTTGCTGCCCGGCCTTTTGGGACTGAAAAGGAACATTAAAACAAACGCCGCACATACCATGGTTGTTCCGGCCTTTTTCATTCTGCAGAATTTTTTTCTGCCAACAATTAAAATAATGGTCGCATGTTACATCATGCTTTAAAGTTCGCAGATTGATGCCGCAATTGGGACAATAAGATTCAACACCAACTTGAGATTCAAACAAAAAATCAGGCCGCAAAAAATCACCGGGAGCATGACATTCCGGACAGGCATTTTTCGCAGAAAGCCATACATTCTGCCCTGAAAAAGCCAGATTGCCCATGGTAAGCAAGGTTGCATTTGACAATAGGTATTTTATGAAATGTCTTCGTGTAATAAATTTTTTCATTGATTCCCTGCTTGAAAACTACATCAGGTTTTATTTTTAGATGCTTGAGGCAAATTTTTGAGCAAAGTGAGGGTGCAAAGACAGGGGCAAAAAAAAACACGAATTTACCCGCCGGGTATATTCGCGTCCATATATGCAATTATACTTGATTCGGCGGCCCGGCTGTCATGATCGAAAAATCGATTTTAGACCCATAGCTTTGCGTCACTCCCTTTCGGAAGCTTTGCCTTTTCGTCAATTTTTATTCATTAAATACCGTGTTATTTTAAATGTCAAGCATTTTTTTGAAAATTTTTGAAACAAAGGTTCCTTCCTTCGAAAAAGGGAGGACAGGTGGATTTGAGGCTTTTTTAAATCCCCCTTTTCCAAAGGGGGGAACCACAAACCTACCTTTTACCAAAGGAAAGAAACGTTTTCGAGCTTCTATTCATTTAACCAATCACCCCCAAATTCGTTATAACCAGGATAATTTTTTATTGCCTGTCAACTTATCTTAATTCGGTATTTTTGATCAATCCTTGCAGGATTTTTGTGCGGATAAATCCGCACCTACATCTTGTGAATATCCGAATTGAGAATGTTTTCAATCTTTTTTTCGGTCCACCGGATGTCTTCCCGGTCAAGCCCTTCTTGGTAAATGTTGATGATTATGTCCTTGCAATGTCTTGCTCTGTCATATCCCGTGGAGATTGCCGCTTCTATTTCTTCCCAGTCCCCGGATTTATAAAACCAGGTGAATGCAGCCCGAATTTCAGGAAAAATACTGCGGGCAAGACCATCAAAAAATGCCGCATACAGGCTCAGGGATATGTCGTTGCGGTCGTGTACCATATGCCGGAGAGTTCCGTGGGCATTGGTATCGGCCAGAAGATCTTTTACTGTTCTTGCAAAATACTCAACAACGCTTTGAGGATGGGCAGCGATAATTTCACGCCACAGATTTCTGTCAAAATCCTTATCTTTTATTTCACCGATTTCGTGGTACAGGTAGGTGTCCTGGTAAAGATTCAGAAGGTAGTCCATGTTTTTCTGCAAATATTGCGGCTCGCTTTTATCAATGCCGCACTTGCTGATGGCATAACCCAGAAAAGGGTGGCCCGATTTTTTCATATAAAAAAGCTGGTCCCAGAAAAACAGCCTCGCGGAATCTTTTCGAAACAAAACCTGGTCGTTCTGGGAAAGGGCGGGCAAAGTCAGCAGGTCTCTGGCAAATTCACGGCCCAATATAAAAACATCAAGATTGTCAATGGTTAATTTTTTTTCGATGGCCGCCAGAAAAAATGTGGGTTTTAAACCCTGAGCGTATCCGCCGCCATATAAGAAACCTTGCGGTATTAAAAATTCATTGATGTTTTTGGTATCAAAGGGATCAAAAGTATTTCCATTCAGTGACAAGTGCCGATAATCATTTTCGTATAGATGCTCCCAGAGTTCTTCTTTAGCACCGATCCATTCGAGCACTTCGCCCGAATCTTTTTCCACCCATGGGTCAAGATGGTTTTCCCATTTGAACAGATCCCTTAAACGGAGGGCGAGGCCACATATTGAATAGAGGCCGGCATGTTTTGCATCTGAAATATCGCAGTTTCCCTTTACCTGATGGGTCAGCCGGTCTTTTTTGAAATTAACGTTTTGCATACTTTAAATCCTGTCAAAAAAACAAAACAATGAAAAAATGAATCGGAGCATTATCTGTTTCTCCAAATAGTGCTTTAAGAATTCGGGGGATGCGACCAATTTGCCTTTCAAAACTGGTAAGACACACCTAAGGATCCGTAATTGTGAGGTCTTTTTTGGCCTTTGAACTCTTTCAACCTGTAAATTTGTGTGTATGAAAGGCGGATTCTGTCATACTGAAAAACAACTCCTGCCTGAATATCACCCACAAGGGGCTTTTTATCAACGCAATGGCTGTCTTTGAAAGTATTGCCATCCAGAAAAATATTTCGAATCACCAGCCTTGCTTCACTTCCTGTAAAAACGTACCAGTAAAATCCGTGGGTAAAATAACGGTCTGTACTCCCGAACAGGTCATTTTCAAGTTGCACACTGACAATATATCCAGGTTGCTCGGCACAAGCCGATTGTGTCATATCCACCCCTGGAAACATAACCACGATGCCTGCCAAAACAAGGAAAAAGGGGGCCGATATCAGTTTATTCCTTTTCATGTATGTATCCTCCGAGCCTGACCATGAACTCTTATACTCCCTCCCCCAACCCCTCCCAGAGGGAGAGGCATTTCCGGACAGGCAATAATGCCTGTCCCTTTCAAATTATTGTCGCGGCTTGAGATCTTTGTTGACACGAATCAGGCTGCCTCATATATTGAGTCATACTAGCCCAAGGAGGAAAACCTGCCGCAAATTACTGTAAGGGGTATAGAACCCGAAATCGAAAAAAAAATACGACAAATCGCAAAAAAGAGCCACAAATCGATCAATCAGATTATCAAAGAAATTATTTACAAGGAATTCAAAAAGGAACAACCTCCATCGTCATCTTTGAAACAACTGGCAGGGGGATGGTCCCCAGAAGAGGCATCCGGGTTTTCACTTTCAATCAAATCCTGTGAGCAGATTGATGAGGAAATGTGGAAATAAAACTTATCTTGGACACAAACGCTTATGTCGGTTTTAAACTGGGCTATTCAGAAATTGTTGAGTTTCTTGTTCGTGCGGATTTAATATTGTTGTCTCCCATTGTCCTGGGTGAATTAATTAAAAACATTCACGGCCTCGTTTATCGTCTTTTCAGTTTACCGTACCTTTCGACACATTAACACTTTTTTTTGACAAATGAGGCATTTCAATTCTATATATAATATTTATGATGGTTCTGAAACGGAATCGAGAAGCGGGGTGGATTAAAAATATCCTCTCTAATGGGCTGTTTGAGGAATACTATGGATTTTTTTTTGTGTGTTATCGGGATGGTCATGATTATCGAAGGACTTCCGTACTTTGCATTCCCGGATAAAATGAAACAGTTGGTTGAAAAACTTTTAGAAATTGAAGATCGGGCACTGAGGCGTTTCGGATTTTTCCTGATGGGTTTCGGGCTATTACTGGTTTACATGGGAACAACTTAAAAAGGCTTTTGGGTGAGTGTTAATAAGATGTATGATTTAAACGATTACCACTACGATTTACCGGATAACTTAATTGCGCAGCAACCGGTGCAGCAAAGGGATCAGTCAAGATTGATGCGGTTATGCAAAAACAGTGGTGGGGTTGAACACCGGCATTTTTACGAGATTCCGAAAATGCTGAGGCCTGGTGATATTCTTGTGATAAACAATACACAGGTTGTTCCTGGAAGATTGTTCGGGCAAAAAGAAACAGGCGGCCAGGTGGAGCTGCTTTTATTGGAATATTCTGAAAATTCTCAGGATAAGCAAAACGAAAACATTTGCGTAAACAAATGCCTCATCAAAGCATCAAAGCCTTCCAAACCCGGAACCATCATTTATTTTGAGGAAGGCCTGAAAGCCACAGTGCTCAATAATGAAAATGGTTATTATAAGGTACAATTCAGTTGCTCCGGAAGCTTTGACAAGACATTGCATCGTATCGGAAAGATGCCCGTGCCTCCCTACATAAAACGCAACCCAGGCTCATTTTCCGATTTTCATGAAGATAACACCAGCTATCAAACGGTTTATGCGGAAAAAAAAGGGGCGATTGCAGCCCCTACCGCCGGGCTTCATTTCACCGAATCACTCATGAACCAAATCAAGCAAAAAGGTATCGATATTGCCCCTGTTACATTACATGTTGGATACGGCAGCTTTGCTCCGGTAAGGTCTTCCGATATCCGCCAACATAAAATTCATTCCGAAATTTTTGATATTTCTGAAAATACTGCTCAGAAAATTACCGAGGGTAAGAATCAGGGACGAAGAATTGTGGCTGTGGGCACCACGTGTGTGCGTACTCTGGAATACGCTTCTGATAAAGAGGGCCGCCTGGCCTCCGGCATGGGTACATGTGATCTTTTTATATATCCGGGATATCGTTTCAAGATTGTGGATGCCCTGATCACCAATTTTCATCTTCCCAAATCCACACTGATTATGCTGGTGTCCGCTTTTGCCGGAAGAAAAAATATTCTTGAGGCCTATTCAAAGGCCTTTGAAAACAACTATCGTTTTTACAGCTACGGCGATGCCATGTTTATTGAGTAATTTTATGTTTGATTTTCAAATTCTCTCCCGCTCCAATCCCGGAAGGGCACGGACCGGAGTTTTCAATACGGCTCATGGCAGTGTTGAAACGCCGGTGTTTATGCCGGTAGGAACTCTTGGTACCGTCAAGGCATTGTCGGCGGAAGAATTAAAACAGATCGGTGCTGACATTATTCTGGGCAATACATATCATTTGTATTTAAGGCCCGGATGTGATGTCATCGACCGCTTTTCGGGGCTCCATCGCTTTATGCACTGGGATCGCCCTATTTTGACCGACAGTGGAGGCTTTCAGGTATTTTCACTGGCAAAACTGGCCAAAATCAGCAAAGATGGAGTCACTTTTCAGTCTCACATTGACGGTTCCAGTCACATGCTGACCCCTGAAAAAGCCGTAGAGATCCAATTGACTCTGGGCTCCGATATCATCATGTGCCTTGATGACTGCATCCGGTATCCCTCCACAAGGGCGGAAGCGGAAGAGGCCTTAACACTTACTACCGATTGGGCAAAAAGAAGCAAGGTGGCATGGGAAAATGAGAATAATAAACATAACGCTCTGTTTGGAATTGTTCAGGGGGGGATGTATGAAGATCTTCGAAAAACGGCTGCTGAGTCCTTACAAGATATCGGTTTCAGCGGTTATGCCGTCGGGGGACTGAGTGTGGGTGAACCTACGGAAATGCTTTATGCAATGGCCGATATATCCCTGGCCGGTCTTCCCGACAATTGCCCCAAATATATTATGGGAGTGGGAACTCCCGAAAATCTTGTGGAACTCGTGGGGCTGGGAGCCGATATGTTCGACTGCGTTTTGCCCACAAGAAACGCCCGCAACGGACAGCTCTTTACCATAAGGGGCAACCTGAACATCTGCAATTCCCGGTTTAAATACGATACCGGTCCTGTGGATGATAACTGTACCTGTTACACATGCAGAAATTACAGCCGTGCATACCTCAGACACCTTTACTTGTGCCGGGAATTGCTGGTTTACCGGCTCAATACGATCCATAATATACATTTTTTCATAAACCTTATGAAAGACATAAGAAAAGCCATCAGGGAAAATCGGTTTGATGCGTTCAAAAACAATTTTTATTCTCTCAGGCAATCTTAAAATGCAACTAACCTGAAACACGGGTGAAAAACCCGACTAAAAGAATGAGGTATAAACATGAAAGAAAAAGTACAGGAAGTAATGGATAAAATCCGTCCGATGCTGCAGGCCGATGGAGGCGATGTCGAACTTGTGGAAATAGAAGACGGTATTGTCAAAGTTCGGCTGACAGGAGCATGCAAAGGGTGCCCCATGTCTCAGATGACTTTAAAAAACGGCATCGAAAGACTTCTGAAAAAGGAAATTCCGGAGGTCAAAAGCGTGGAATCTGTTGAACAATGAATTTGGGATTAATACGGGAAGCAGGATGTTAAAGCTCCTGCTTCCCCTCCAAAGTAAGGTGAGCAATGGCAGTAACTTCAAAGATGGCCGGTTTCATGGAAAAATCCTCATGGATTCGGAAAATGTTCGAGGAAGGGGCAAAGTTAAAAGGAGAACACGGCCCTGAAAATGTTTATGATTTCAGCCTGGGAAACCCGAATGTGGCACCTCCTGAAGATTTTATCAACATTTTAAAAGAGACTGTGAATTCGCTTCGCCCCCAGGATCACAGCTACATGCCCAATGCCGGCTATCCCCCGGTGCGTATGTCTGTTGCGCAGCAGGTGTCCAAAGAACAGGGGGTTGATGTTTTGGCCGATGATATCATCATGACCTGCGGTGCGGCGGGAGCCCTTAATGTAATTTTTAAAACAATTTTAAATCCGGGTGAGGAAATTATCACCCCGGCCCCCTTTTTTGTGGAATATTTCTTTTATGCGGACAATCATGGCGGCGTGCTGAAAACCGTGCCCACCAACGATGATTTTACTCTTAATTTGAATGCCATAGGGGAAGCGGTCACTGAAAAAACAAGGGCTGTTCTGATCAACTCACCCAATAATCCCACAGGGCAAATATACTCCAAAGAAAGCCTGGAGAATCTCGGAGCATTGCTCATGGAAAAAAGCAGAACCTTTGGACACATTATCTACCTGGTTTCAGATGAACCCTATCGCAAGATTGTTTATGGCGACGAAACGGTGCCGGGTATCTTTTTCTGCTATCCTGAAAGCATCCTTGCCACCTCCTACTCCAAAGACCTTTCCATTCCGGGTGAAAGAATCGGTTTTATTGCCCTGAATCCCAATGCTACATTTAAACAGGATCTGGTGGCGGCAATGGCAATGGCCAACCGCATCCTCGGTTTTGTCAATGCTCCCGCTCTCATGCAAAGAGTTGTTTCCAAGCTTCAGGGAATTTCCGTAGACGTTTCCGAGTATGCCCGAAAAAGAGAACTTTTGTGTGACGGCCTCAAAGCCTGCGGATACAAATTCATAAAGCCCCCCGGCGCCTTTTACCTTTTTCCCGAAAGTCCCATACCTGATGATGTGGCTTTTGTAAGGGCACTTCAGGAAGAACTTATCCTCACTGTGCCCGGAAGCGGATTTGGAGGGCCGGG
>SKZT01000257.1 GCA_007127235.1 Desulfobacteraceae bacterium | reverse complement strand
TTGGTCCGTATTCTGCGTTGCATTGAGGGGCACAGACAATGAGTATGCACCCCTCAATGCGCCTTGAATACGGACCAAAATCCGGCGCAATCTTTGGATAATTTATTATTGCCTGTCACCTAAAGCCGTTTCTGGTTGCCAAATTGTTTTTAAGGTGAGCCGGCTTGCAGCCGGCAGGCGAAAGTTCAACTTTCGCACTTCAAACTCACGGATTATTATTTCATTTGACTGTAATCTGTTTGTGTGTAGTCCGATTTTTCTGTAGGTGCGAATTCATTCGCACTCAAAATCCGGCACGGATTTACAGAAAATTCTTCAGAAGCCATCAGCAACTTTTTCCCTGGGGCAACGGGCATGAACATTATAACTCGATGTTCAAGTTTTTTCCGCCGAGCCCCTCTCCCAGAGGGAGAGGGGCTTAGAAGTGCCTTCTCTATTGGGATGTAAACCGGCAGCCCGATATGCCATCAACATCCCCCTCTCCCTCTGGGAGAGGGGTTAGGGGTGAGGGGAAAAATGCCGAAGGCAAAAAACCAACCCTCTATCCCCCCCAATATTCTCAAACATGCCCACAACCTGAACCAACAAGGGATTCGGAGGGGTTTGTTTCCGGGGCAACGACGTTTTACAGCAAACGGATTTGGTTTTGGAGGCACTGTGGCAGGAGGTTCACCTTCCCTCACCCCAACCCCTCTCCCGGAGGGAGAGGGGCTTAAAATGGCCTTCTCTATTAAAAGTCGAAGTTTCCCACGCCTCTATTTTCAAATGGGTAAAAATATTTGGAAACAAAGCCATCTCAAAACTTGAGGAGCAACTAAAGCGTTTATCGGAAGATAAAGAGCCCGATATAGTTCAGATAAATGAAAAAGTAAAAAAAATTGCTGGTTATAACGGATTTGGGGGTGAGGGGTAGTTTGTTGAAGGAGTGCAAAAGCTGTGCTTTTGCATTTTTTTCGTGCCAATGCTCTGCGTGAGACGCAACCATGTCTCTGCGATAACAGCTACGGAGTGTAACCTGTTTGTGTGAAAAGACTTGTGCTCAATTGTAGGTGCGAATTCATTCGCACAACGTAAACCCCATTGTCCATTATAGAGGCTATGCCCGTTTCCCCAGGAAAAAAGTTACTGCGGGCCTCTAAGGACTTTTCTGTAAATCCGTGCCGGATTAAAAGTGCGAATGAATTCGCACCTACAGAATATCGGATTTCACACAAACAGGTTACACTCAATTACGGCAGAAGCCGTAAAGCAGATCACAGTCGGCGCACTGGTTTTCTTACAGTTTTAGTCAAGGAATTTTTGGTCCCGATGAAACCATCCCGCATAAAACCGGCAGGACAGACAAGAACGGTTTCGTATCCTTTTTGCCTGACAAAGCCGGTACATGGACCGTCAAGGTTGCGGGAGAATCCGACCACGGCCTTCACGCCAAGACCATCACCGTGGAAATCAACGAAGGTCTCTTCATGGAATCATACCAAAAGCCCTTCGTGGCTAACTATATTACGGTCTTCATCGGCTTGAGCATCCTTTTATTTCTGTACAGTTTGTGGGTGCAGTTTGGCCGGGGATTGAAAAAAGAAAAATAAACGGGACGGATCTTCAGGGTTAAGCCTAGTTTGGTGATTCCAACAATGCAACCTGAACCAGATGCCAATCGAAATATGCTGGAAGGTCATGAAAAATTAGTCCCAAAATGAGATGATGAAAATCACCCAGTTTTAAGACCTGTTTTATCACTTCGAATCTATACCAAATATTGAGTGCCAGGGAATTCGGTGTCAGTTATTCCCAAATCGGTTATAATCAGATTTCAACTCTAATCCAAACTTTTGGCTTTAAGCGTTAATTTTTTGGCCTTAAAAGTTAGAATTTTCTAATAATAATAGTTATTAGAAACTATATGTCTGTGTTTTGGTTGTCCTGGATTTTAAATCTGAATGTGGAAGATAAGGGACGTGGATAAAAGATTTCAAGTAAAAAAAAGAAAATAATCAACAAAGCCTTTGACTTGTGCAAAAAACGGATATTGATGGTTGGAAGCATAGCCCGTATGGAAGCTCTTTACCGTGAACTTATTTTAAAGGCGGAAAGGAAACGAATGAAAGTTGTTATAGTAGCAGGACTGCCATGTGCAGGTAAAACATTGATTATAGCCAAGCTTATCAGCACTTTTATGTCCTTGGGGATAAAAGCAGCGGCGGCGAGAAGTGATATTTTACCGGGGAAAAAAAACCACTTTTGTGGAAATGAATTTGAAACCATGAAAATAAAAGGTTTTTGCAATTTAATTTGTCCTGGCTTTTATTGCCTATCGACTCTTAAAGAAGTTTTCGAGTGGGCCAAAATTAGAAAAGTTGAGATTCTTTTCATTGAAGCATCTGTATTTTTCTGCAGCTGGATACCTTATATTAAAAATATTCCTATCATAATGGTAATTGATAGTCTTCGGGGTATGTACACCCTGAGTAAAATGAAATATTTGCTGAGCCTTGGTGATACGGTTATTATTACCAAGACCGACCTGGTATCCACTAGTGAAACGGAGATATTACGTTCAAAAATCCGTTTACTTCAACCCAGTGCCCCAATAGTTAATATCAGCGCTTTAAGCAGAAAAGGCCTTTTGACGCTTAAAGGCATCGTGAAAGAATTTAAAGAAGCAGATGAACTCTTTGAAAAAGAGATTTGTTCTTCAATGCCTGTAAAATGTAATGGAAAGGGAATCAAGCATGGCCAAATTCGGAAAAATTATAAAGAGCGATTGGCTGATCGGTGCTCATCCGATAAATTCCTACAAGGCAAGAGTGGATGATCCGGCGGTAAAACGCAAGCGGCGTACCAGCAAAGATATCTGCAGGATAATTGCTCAGGCCCTCAACCGGGTCAAATCAGATGGACGAACGGTATACCTTTCGGCTGATGATTACCGGGGAAAACCAAAACCCAAAACCCTTTACCGGGTTGAGCTTTTTAAAAACAATTACTACGTATTATGCATCCAGCACCGGGTCATTACACTGTTTTCGCCGGAAATGATGATATCATTTCACCCCCACCCCGGGCCTCCCCCAAAGGGAGAGGGAGAATAGAAGGTTCCGGACAGGCACTATATAGACTGTCTCATGAAAAAAAGGACCCGAGGCTTTTTCGTTCGGGACGCATAAGTCTAAACCGCCATGAAATGTAAATTTCACCCTCAGCCATGAAAATCAGAAAACGAATATGGTTTCGACACCGTCCAAAAGTCCATTTTGTCCACAAAGTCCATCATGTCCATTCGCATTTTCACGGTAAAAGTATTGTTATTTTAGTCACGCGCCTTCCAGGGGCGTGACTAAAATAACAATTTTAAATATGCGGAGGCTGTTGATGATCAAGCCTGTGAGACCGAATAATGGCAGATGTTATCAGAAGGCTGATAGTGGCAGGTTTTGCCATTGGTCTTTTTGTTTGCAATGCCGAATATGTTTTTGAATTCTATGATGAAACTGTGGCAAATGCACGTCATCTGGCCACCGCCGCAGATCTTCGCAGCATCAGCCATATGCTTGACTACCATTTTCTGCAAAAAGGGCGCTATCCTGACAGCAAAGAGTTTTTGCACTGGATGGAAAAAACTTCAAGGAAAGTCCTGTGCATGAGCTGGGGTTGGATCACTGGGGCAACAGGCTAATTTATCAGACAGGTAATAATAATAAAACCTATATTCTGATCAGCAAAGGCCCTGATGGAATATTAAACACCGGAGATGATTTGCGGACCACAGGACCCTGAACGGAAGAGTTTTCAATTCTAAAATCAGAGAGGAATCCATGAATTCTTCAGCAATGGAAAAATACGGTGATATTTCGGGTGCCGGCAAATTGCACTTCAGGCGGCGCCGTTATTTTATTGACAAAAAGTTCCAATTGGCTTTTGCCGGCAATATGCTCCTTATTTCATGCGTATGCATATTAGTTACAACCCTGGTTGTCAGTTGGTTTTTTGTGTATTTCATGACGGACAATCTCAGCGCATCCATTGACAGGAGTTATGTTATTAAAATGGGAATTATCCTTTTTTTTGTGGCGGCTGCCATTATGATCTGGACTGTTAAACGGACCCATGCCATCGTTGGCCCTATATTCAGGGCAAGAAAAATTCTCAGAGCCGCGGCCCGGGGTGAATTTCCTGAAAAACCGGTAAAGTTTCGCCGAAACGATGCCTTTAAAGAACTTGCCGTTGATATAAACCTTTGCCTTGAAACCATGCGGGCATACCGTAATCAACTGAATCAAACCGGCCAAAATCGAAAAGCGGGTTAAGAAAAAAACCTGTCGAAATTATCGTTTACCAATCTGGTATTTCTTATCGGGGGATAATATCAACAAGTTTTGGTTCAGACACCAACCAAAGGAGTGAAAGTGATGAACAAAAAGGAATTGATCGAAAAAATGGCAATCGATGCCTCCATCCCGAAAAATAGAGCACACAGAGCGTTGGACAGTTTCCTGTCATCGATCATCGAAGGCATCAGGGCCAAAGAGGGAAAGGTAACCTCCTGATATCATTCACTCCCACCCCGCCCCTCCCCCAAAGGAAGAGGGAGAAACAGAGTTTTCGGACATGCACTATATATACCTTATTTAGATTAACATATAACTCTATTTACATGATTTTAATATATATTTTTATTTCACTAGTATGTATATATTATTTTTACTATAAAATCTATAAACTTCTAAACCTAAGGAATAAATTAAGGTTAGGGCTTTAATGCGAAATAGCTATAGCACAAAATCTACAACATCTTGTAATGAAAAAATTTAATGTTTATCATGATTTCAATGCAGAAGGTTTTAACATAGATCACATAGCAGTTGGACCTACCGGTATCTTTGCTATTGAAACAAAAGGAAGGGCTAAACGATCAAAAACAGAAAACGAAAACTGGAAAGTTGAATTTAATGGAAAGAAATTAAAATTCCCGGGATGGACCGAAACCAAGCCTGTTGAGCAAGCTAGAATTCAAGCTAATTGGTTAAAAAAATGGATCCAACAAGCGACAGGTGAAAATTTAAATGTTTTTCCAGTATTAGCTATCCCTGGGTGGTACATTAATCGAAAAGGAAACTCTGATATTTTAATTTACAATGGAAAAAATCCTTCTTTTTTGGAAAAACGTAATGCGATACTAACAGAAAAACAGGTTCGAACTGTTTCATTTCAAATTGAAAAAGAATGACGTAATATTAAACCATTATCTTACAAAAAAGAATAGCATTACCACATAAGGACTCTTGCCACGTCCCTAAAACTCAGACCGTAAGGAATGAGCTGAAAGTTCGTTAAATTAGGCGCGACAAAAATCTGTCTCGGCATATCGAATCTGGTTATATGTCGGGCCCTTGAGGGTTTCATAAAATATGCAAAAACCCAGTGCGCTGTCCTGGGCTGAGTATGTTTTGCGCCTTTAGTACGCGTAAAGCCTCTTTAAACCTAAAAGTATTGTAATTTGGACTTAAAGGAGCAGATGATAAAAAAAAGGCAGAAATCAACAAAAACCCTGGAAGGGCTTCACATACCAAGCCCAGGGCAGCGCCCTGGGTAGACATTCCCCCGTGACAGAAGCACTGAAGGGGCGCAACATCATTGTCACATTCCCTGACAAGATATTTGAACCATCGGGGGGCTGAATATTTTCATCGAACCCGTGCCTGTAATTGTATTGGTGAATATCGCGTGCAATATGATTTTAAATAATGATTTTGCTATTTCAACCGCTTGTTTTTGTAGCTTTCATCACCCCACCTTCTACCTGGATTTGAGATTAATCATTCATGGGGTTAACATGCTGAAGTCCGGGGAATCTTTTGAAATCGTTGTCGGTAGAATAAACTGTGCAGCCATGCTCCAGGGCCAGGGCTGCGATATGGGCATCAGTGGTCAGGTTGCCGCCCGTACCGGTTCTGACAAGAAGACTTCTCAGGATTTTCCAGTGGCCTCGTCCGGGAACAACAGTTACCAATACCGGCTGATTCAGCCATTCATCCATATAACCGATAGCACTTTCAATGGTCATTGGCTTTTCAAATACTCGTGCATTGGTGGTTATTCGAAGGAAAGCCAGTATCACTATCCAGGGAAAACCTACCCTTTCGGACCCCGACAACGCTTGTTCAAGCCACGAACGGGCTGCCGAATGCCCGTGCATATCTTTGTTTACAGCATATAGCAAGAGGTTTACATCTACAAGAATCATTTTCGTTGCTCCAGCTTGGCAGCAATTCCGAGGTCTTCTAAATATTCAGCCAAATGTAAGGCCTTGTTCAGATCGATTCCCTGAATTGCCTTCCCAAGTGAGGCCGGCTGCAGTTGATAGGGCTGGGATTCTGGTTTATCCAACTGGTCAAGACCCAGAAGCAGCACTTCGTTGACGACTTGCTTGAAAGGTTTACCACTGTTGTTGGCTGCTTCTTTGAGCAAAGAGAAAGTTTTATCATCAATGGTTAAAGTGGTACGCATACTGATGTCTCCTTATATGTCATTATGATCAATATTTTTACTGCCTGTTTCAGTTATTGTCAAGAACAAACTGATATTTTGCATCCAGCAAAAACTGCCAGAATGGAACCCATCGTTCTTTGGGTGAGAGCCGGGGTGGTGGTCTTTAGCCACACATGTATAACGATTACAACGGCGATGCTGATATCACCCCCAAAATATGTTCCTTGTCTCAAGTGTGTGCAAAGACCAGTTTGTTGAAAGGGGAACCATACTTTAGATTTATGCGATATTTTCAGGATTCCCGGATTTCTTCCTGCATGGCCTTGAAGTCGAGCGGTTCGCCCACGGGGGCACTGCAACGGCCGGTAACTGACATTATCTTGACCCGGAACAAGGTAGAACGTGCCGGCCGGGAACTGAATTTTTCAGCAAAACGCGTATAATCCTGGTTCATGACCTGGCCCAGCAGTTCCCATCCCCTGCGGATATTTTCCGGGTCTGTGTCAAACATTCCCTTGCCGTGACAGCTGACTCCGGCCCACCATGAAAGCTGTGGACTGGCCATGGTGAACTTTAGCAGGATTTTCGGGTTGGACTGAATGTTTTTCCAGGTTCTTCCACGGGGGTTGATCATGAAACAGATGTCCCCGCCATCGTGAAAGGGAGTGGCTTCGATGGCATAGGGCGTGCAATCAGGGTCCACGCTGCATATGGTCGCCCACCGGCACAGGTTAATCAACTGGTGCATTTCTTCGTTTTTCATGACTCTCATGGATCTTCTTCCTTGATGTTTTTTTAAGTCCTTGCCACGTTCCTTAAAGCTGCTGACCAGTATTCTTTATCTTGGAGAATACAGCTCCGGCATTGGCCAGATCATTGAGATCAGGGTGTTTGGCTGCTTCTTCGAGACGAGCCTTTCTTTCAGGGGTCATTTTCCTGATATTTTGGCCATATACTGGCGTGCCGTGTTATCCGGTATGCCTTTGTCAACCCAGAATCCAATGATGACCAGGTCAAAGTCTTGCGGATCAGGTGCTGTTTGTACCGGTGCGATTACAGCGTTTTGTCCCATGACTTCAAATATCGCTTCTGCCACCATTTTGGTATTGCCGGTGCGACTTGAATAAACAACCAATGTTTTCATGTTGCCTCCATAGTATTCATGTAACGTTTGCGCAAGGTCATGAAGCCCTGTGTGACAGAGTCAAGAAGCTGTCTTTTACTGTCACGGCCGGCATATATTCCAAAAGCCTGAGCACCCTGAGATGTGAAAAATTGAATGGAGTGACTTTCCAGCTTGAAGATGGGTTTGGAAACAAAAAATATTGCTTTGATCTTTTCCACAAGTATGTGTCCGCCCAAGGGATGGTCCTTTTCACGTAAATTGAACATGTCGTTTCCAAAGAAACCTTTGGGAAGCTGTCCGCTAAATTCGGCTATTATTCCAGAATTCCGGGCGATGAAAGTCACCTTTTCCCATTTGCTCATTTCCTTCCATATAATAGCGAAATCATCAGCAGGAGCAAAGACACGCATCTCCAGGGGCAGGGCCTGAATGACCGCACCTTCGGAAATGTTCAGTTCCTGGGCCATGGTCATGGGCATGATGCTCGGATTTTCTTTGACTTTCCTGCGGATGATACTCACGATTTCATCATTGAGCTGGTTTTCAAACATAGTGTTTCTCCTTTTCAGCAGGTTTAGGGGAATTAAACTGATTCCAGACTTAGCAGGTGGGTGCAGGCCATTGCAAGAAGTTCCAGGTCATGACTGATGACCAGGACGATTCCTTTTTCCCCTGCACACTGCTTCAGGCTTTCAGCAATAATGGCCATATTTCGCCCGTCCAGTCCGCTGGTGGGTTCATCCAGGATAAGGATCTCAGGACTGCGGATCATGCCGCAGGCTATAACCAGCCTTTGTTTTTCACCCCCGGACAAAGACTGGGGATGGCGTTGGGCCAGGTGGCCCAGGTTGAAACGGTCCAGCATCTGTTCCACCTGGCCGGGGATGGCCCGGGATCCCGAACCCATGGCTGTAACAAGTTCCTGGTTGACAGTGCGCATGTGCAGTTGATGATCCATGTTCTGAAGAACGATGCTGGTGCGGGCAAGAAGTTTTTTAGGGCGGATGGGCCTGTTGTTGATCCTGATTTCTCCCTTTCCGAGTCTTAAAAGGCCTACCATGAGGCGGGCCAGGGTGGTCTTGCCGGCTCCGTTGGGGCCGATCATGCCAACCACACTGCACTGAGGGAGGTCAAAGTCAAGTCCCTTGAAAAGAGGTTTGTCCCTGTAATAGGAAAAGCTGATATTGCGCAGGCCAACGTAAGAATTGGACTGGGGAAGTTCGGGCAGAGAATGTCTTGGATCTGATACCCGGGTTGCACGAAGGCCGAAACGGTTTTGGAGTTCCCTGGAGTGAAGCTCCTGGAAACAGCCTTGCCAGGCCATTTGCCCCTGGTCCATGATTACGGCCTGGTCAATGAGTCCTTCCAGCCAGTACAGGCGGTGGTCAACAATTACAATGGCGATTCCCTGGCTTTTAACGACCTTGAGGATCTCAGCCAGCTCTTCTGTGGATTCAGGATCAAGGTTGGCAGTGGGTTCATTTTTGAAAAAGAGTGCCGACCCGGTCTGCAATATCCTGCAAGGAAAGTCTGGTGGTATCAATACCCATGACCCGGACCAGGCCAGTGAGTCTGCCCTTGTAAAAATGGGGAGCCAGGCCGTTGAGAAGGTTGACCAGGGTTGATTTTCCGGAACCACTGGCTCCTGTGCACA
>SKZT01000318.1 GCA_007127235.1 Desulfobacteraceae bacterium | reverse complement strand
GCCCGTATTCTGCGTTGCATTGAGGGGCACAGACAATGAGTATGCACCCCTCAATGCGCCTTGAATACGGACCAAAATCCGGCGCAATCTTTGGATAATTTATTATTGCCAGTCACCTAAAACCGTTTTTGGTCCCAAGGATAAACGACAGCATCTGATAATAATAATCCCAAAATGTCAATATTAAAAATCTGATAAAGGAGAAATCATGGAAGCAGCGCTGATTTCCCCGGCAAAAGCAGCAGTTCTGGGAATTCCCACCGTTATATTTTCTTTGATCATTCCGGTTATGGGTGTAGCTATATTCACTTACATCATTGCAAAGCGATTGGCTCCCCTGATCAGGGCCCTGCCTGATGAACGCAGGGATTATCCCGCAAAACGTTTGGCATCGCTTTTTAAATATGCGATTGGACAATATAAACAACCCCGGTACTTGGTCGCCGGTATTCTTCACATCGTTTTTTTTGCCGGTTTTATTATTATTTCTTTGAGATCCATCACCCTGGTGCTCCTGGGTATTTCGGAAGGATATCATCTTCCGGGATTGGGCGGGCAATGGGGTACAAACTATAACGTGGTGAAAGATGTTGCGGCCACTGCGGTCCTGGGTGCATGTATTGTGGCAATGATACGCAGGGTTGTTTTTAAACCCGAACGTTACAAAGTGCCTCCCACGTACGGAAAAGATCACACAGCAGAAGCCATATTTGTTCTGCTGCTCATTTCCGGCCTGCTGATCTCGGATGCTTTTTTCGAAGGAAGCCTTGCCTCGGCTCAGATTCAAAAGGATTTATCCCCCGAGTGGATGCTTCCCGGCACACTCTCCTGGATGGCTGCGGGTTTGCTCGGCAGTGTTTCCACAGCAAGTCTTCAACATATTCATATCGCCGCCTATTTTTTTCATGAAGTAATTTTCTTTTTTTTCCTCTGTTTTCTACCTTTTGGTAAACATTTCCACATTATCACCTCTTTTCCCAACGTCTTTATGCGAAAACTTGACAAAGGAAGTGTTAAGCCGGTTCGTTGGGGGGTTTCTGATGAGCAGCTGGATAGACTTGAAAACTTTGGTGTGAAAAAATTCGAGGACTTCACCTGGAAACATATGCTGGATTTTTATACATGCGCAGACTGCGGCAGATGCAGTGATCAATGTCCTGCGAATACTGTAGGAAGGCCTCTTTCACCACGGTTTATCACCATCAAATGCCGGGATTATTCTTTCAGGCATTATCCTTTACGGGGTGATTTCAAAATCAGCGATGAGCCTTTGATTGGTAATATTCTTCACGAGCAGGAAATCTGGTCATGCACCACGTGCGGAGCTTGTGAAGAAGAATGCCCGGTCATGATCGAGTATATTGACAAGATTGTGGATCTTCGCAGGTTCATGGTCGATGAAGGAATGGTACCACAATCGCTTCAAAAACCACTGGGAGCATTGGAAAAAAGAGGAAATCCTTATGGAAAAATGGAGCGAAAACGAGCCGATTGGATAAAGGATAAGGAGTTTGCAAATACCTGCACGATCAAGATTCTTGAACGCAAGGTAAAAGCGGAAACCCTTTATTTCGTGGACAGCGTTACATCTTTCGATGAACGCATTCAACAGATCGGTCGCTCCACTGCAAGGGTTTTAAAGGCCGCAGGTATTGATTTCGGTATTCTGGGACCTGCCGAAGTGGATTCGGGCCATGAAGTGCGTCGTTTTGGCGAAGAAATGCTTTTTCAGCTGCTCAGAGATAAAAACACCCTGGCCATATTGGAAAGCAGCGTAAAAAAAATAGTCACAGCCGATCCCCATGCCTATAATGCTCTGAAAAAAGACTATGGGGGCCTGCCGGAAACTGAACATATCAGTCAGGTTATCGCCCGGGCCCTTTCAGAAGGAAAAATTCGTTTGCAACCCCTTGAAGAAAAAGGCAAAGTATTTACTTATCATGATCCATGTTACCTGGGCCGGCATAACGGCCTCTATGATATCCCCCGGACTATAATGGATTTCATAGGAGGCATTGAGCGTGTGGAAATGGGAAACCGATGCAAAGATAGGTCTTTTTGTTGCGGAGGCGGTGGACTCTATCTTTATTATGAGCCTGAGGAAGAAAAACGCATGGGCCAGGTTCGTGTGGAAATGGCTGCCAAAGCCGGTGCCAATGTTATTATAACGGCCTGTCCCTTCTGCATGATCAACCTGGAAGATGCCGTCAAAACCAGTGGGCTGGAGGGGAAAATGGAGGTCATTGATTTGGTGGAACTTGTTGACCGCCAACTCATGAGTGCTCCGCAAGGCCGTGTTTAGAAACAGGGAGGAAGGTAATAAAGTTTTAAGTTTTATTCGGCTGACGCAAAAGCTCAGCTTTTGCACTCCGAAAAGAACAGGAGGAGCATATGGAGATTTTAGTTTGCGTAAAAAGGGTTCCGGATACCGCCGAAAATGAGATCATTGTCAATCGGGACGGAACGGATATTGAACGGGAGGACCTCGTATTCTCGGTAAATGAATGGGATAATTATGCTGTTGAAGAAGCCATTCAGATTAAAGATAAGGTCGGTGGAAATGTTACGGTGATAACTGTTGGCAATGACGATGCCGAAGAAGTCGTACGGCGGGAAATGGCCATGGGGGCAGACCGGGGTATTCTCTTGTGTGATGAAGCCTTTGAAGGTTCTGATGGTAAAGGTATTGCCTCAATTCTGAAAGCTGAAATTGTTAAGGGCAAATATGATCTTGTATTAACCGGGGCCCAGGCAGATGACGGTGCCGGACAGGTGGGAGGAATGCTGGCGGCAATGCTGGATTGGCCCTTTGCATCACTGGTAAATAAAATCGAAGTCATCGATGATAAAAAAATTTTAGTGGGACGTGAAATTGCCGGTGGCAATCAGGAAATCAATGAGATCGATTTACCCTGTGTGCTGTCAATTCAGACGGGTATTAATGAACCCCGTTATGTAGGTATACGCGGAATTCGAAAGGTGGCTTCCGCTGATATTCCCGTGCATGGTGCCAATGACCTTGAGCTTTCTCCGGAGTTGGTCGGTCCAGCAGGATCCTTGGTCAAGCGTCTGGATTTTTTTGTACCTGAGCCCGGTGAAGGTGCAAAAATGCTGGAAGGAAACACCCAGGAAATTTTGGATAAACTTGTTGAAATTTTAAAATCCAAAGGAGGTATCAAATAATGCCCGGAAAAATTTTTGTCTATGTAATACACAGGGAAGGCACTGCCGATGATACTGCCTTGGAGTTACTGGCTGCGGCCAAAAAAATCGATCCCGAAGCTTCTGTAACCGCATTGGTTGCCGGCTCAGACAAAGAGCTTGAAAACGTTGTAAAACAGATTGCCCCTTCATTTAATGAAGTTTGGAAAATTGATCATGAAAGCCTCTCTTACATCATAGCGGAAACCCTTCGACCCATGCTTGCCAGAATAATCCCCAAAGGAAGTATACTGCTGATACCCCACGAGCATTTCAGTATGGACCTTTCCCCGGGCCTGTCCATCAAGCTGGAAGCTGCTTTCATTCCCGATGTCGTCGCATTTGAAGACATTAAAGAAAATAAACTCACAGCAATCCGGGAAGAATTTTCAGGTCAGGTCAGCACCCATGTTATGTGTGACATATCCCAGGGAGTGGTTATTTCGGTCCGCAGCGGAGCTTTTAAGCCTGAAGCAACCGCAGCGGGGAAAGGTCAGATTGTCGACAAAACATCAGAAGCTCTTTCCGGGGGAATACCCAATGGTAAAAGACGTTACCTCGAAGTCATTGAGGCTGAAACCGGTGAAGTGGATATTACCAAATCCGATATTCTCGTCTCTGTAGGGCGTGGTATCGAAGATCAGGATAACATGGATATCATTTACGAACTTGCTGAAACCATGGGTGGCGATATTTCTTGTTCGAGACCCATCGTGGATGCCAGGTGGCTGGATAAATCCCGTCAGGTTGGAACTTCGGGCAAAACCGTCAAGCCAAAGGTATATTTGGCACTGGGTATCAGCGGTTCATTTCAGCACCTCGGAGGCATCAAAGGATCACCTTTCATAATAGCCATCAATAAAAACCCAAAAGCTCCTATCTTTCAAATTGCTGATGTGGGCATTATTGCAGACATTCTTGAATTTGTTCCTGAATTAACCGGAAAAATCGAAGAAATTAAAGGATAGCTCCGGTTAGAACCAGTAGGATAAAAATGATACTATAACTCGGGTTTCAGATTTTTTATAAGTTTTTTAACATAAAACCAATTAAATCATAATTTTTCCCAAACATGAAAGATGGAAAAAACAGATTGGATAGGTTGAAGAAACCCTAAACTATTGAAAAAAAGGAGAAGAAATGATGAAGAATTTTTTGGTGGCGGCTGCGGTAATATTAACATTATGTTGTGTCGGAACGGATGCAAATGCCACACAACTGGGGGACATTTTAAAAAAAAAGGGTGTCATTACTGAAGATTATTTTCCGGAAGTGAAACTGCGCGGCCGTTTCCACATGGATGCCGGCTGGCATAATGAAGATGTGACCGAGTTCGGTGACGGCTTTAACAACCGCCGAACCCGCATAGGGGTCCAGGGTAAACTGACCCCGACCTGGTCATTTATCATCGAATATGATTTTGCAGAAAACAGCACATCTGCCAATGATGTCATGATGAGCGCAAAAATCGGAGACGGCTCCCTGAAATTTGGACAGTTCAAGGTCCCCATGGGACTAAACGAGCTGACCAGCTCAAACTCCATGACTTTTATTGAAAGGGCCTCCAACAGCAACGTAATTGCGGATTCCCGCAGAATGGGCATTGGTTATGACTATCACATCAACCAGTTCGGATTTCAGTCCATGGTTTACGGACGTGATATTGGCGGAAAAGAGGATGGGGATATGCCCATGGGAGTTGCCGGACGCATTTATGCCAACCCGATTTACAACAGCGATATGATGATACACGTGGGAGGTTCTCTGGCCTATGAAAACAGGAGGGACTACGATACCCTGCGTTTTCGTGACAGGCCGGAAGCCCGGGCCGATTCCGATATTCGGCTGATTGATACCGGAAGCATCATCGATGTGGACGACACACTCAAGGCAGGTCTGGAACTGGCATTTTTATACGGGCCATTTTCCGTGGAAGCGGAATACCTTACGGTGGATTTAAACAGAAATGCAGGCCGGGAACCACGTTTTAACGGATATCATATTCAAGCCAGTTACGTTTTGACCGGTGAGTCCCGCGGTTATCGCAACGGTGTTTTCCGTGGAGTTACCCCCGAAAATCATCCATGGGGAGCATTTGAAGCTGCAGCCCGGTGGAGTTCAATCGACCTGACCGACTCCGGATTCGAGGGCGGAAAACAGGAAAATATTACCCTGGGACTTAATTATTACGTCTCAAGCCATATCCGGTTTATGGCAAATTATATCATGGTTGATGTAACCGACAGGAATCCTGCTGCAATTCCCGGCGGAGAGGATTCTCCAAAGATTTTCATAGTACGGGCCCAGTTTAATTTTTAATAAAACTACTATACCTAATAAGTGTCCTCCTCTTCTTGGGGCAGAATAGGATCGATCAATCTAAACGGGAGTGTCAATGTTCTTTTCATAATTCCGATCAACCTATCTCCTACTGCCTGCGGGGAGAGGGGGGACACAACAGGGTTATCCATGCTTCCGCTGACCCGGACCGGAAGGGAAATAAGATTTCCCCCGAGGATATGCCCTAAAAGCGGAATGCGGTCGATGATGAAATCAACCATTCTGAATGGTGCTAGGGTTACTGTCAAATCTAGGGTATTTTCTCTGAAATTGAGACTTCCGATGGTAAAAATGTTCATAGAAGGACCATCCAGGATTACTTCCTCCAGCACCAGCGTTTCTCCCTCAAGTACGCCCTGCGCCACCAGGGTATTGAAAGCAAGCCCTTCTCCCATCAAATCAGGGGTCCTCCATCTCAGAATCTCCGTTATGTTGACGACGGAAAAAATTCTCGCCAGCAAACCAAAGCGATAAATCCGCCCATTCTCCGCATTGAACTCAACCGTCCCTCTGAGGGACTCGATGGGATCGTCTCCTTTTTTTTCTTCTTGAAAAGTAATATCTGCTTTCAGATCATAGCTGCCTGTTATGAGATCCTCTCTCCCCCAGAGGCATTCCAAGGTATCTCTCAATGACTGATTGCTGGCTGATCCATGGAATGCCCGCCGGATTGCTTCGGGGGTAAAATGAATATGGCCTGAAGTTTGAATGCCGCAAAGGTTTGCCTCATCAATTTGGATAGTTCTTTCTTTATCGAAAAATTTGATTTGACCCTTAACCGGCTTCCACCTGTATCTGCCGTATTTGAAATATTCCAGACTGGTACGGATTATCCCCCCAAATGCAATGTCAAACTTGAAAGGGTCGTCATCAAATGTGACTTTCTTTTGTCTTTTTTCTTTCCCATGCCTTAAAGCTCTGAACTTTTTCCAATCTTCCCATTTCAGACCATCAGCCGCCAAATCCAAATCAAGATAAAATGCATCCGCAGAAAAATCTATGGCTCCGCTCAGAGAACCCTGCTGTTTGTCGGCCCAGAAAAAACTGGAAGATTCAACTACCAAACGGTCACCCTCGGCATGAAGCACGACATTGGCCAATTGAAATGGATAATCCGGATAAAAACCGTTCTCAATCTTAAGCATTCCATAGACAGTAGATCGCGGTAGATTGTTCAGTAAAATCTTCCCTTGAAAATCCCCTTCTATTTCGCCTTCGAGGTATGGGTTTTCTTCCAGGATCCGGTCAAGAGTGGCACCCTTCAAATGACCTTCAAAGGTCATATCGAGTTCTTTGTCCTGTAGCCGGAAACTAAGCACGAGATCAGAGTTTTTATCAACAATGCGTAACTGTTTTACAGACAGGATTTTTTCCGTGTATCGTATGTCGGTAATAATCTTGGGGCCTTCCTCCAATAGCAATTTTCCGGAAAAACGGGCTTCTTCCCCCTCACTCCAAAGCACCTGAGCATTTTTCATCTCAAGAGACTGGTTAACCTTAAGCCTGGCAGGGGTTTCCATGAACTCGCCAATCCATCTGACAGCTTGAGGCCCCATTTTACCCTCAAGCCGAAGATCCGCTTCTCGTGGACCTTTCAGGTAATTTTCAATTCTTCCGGAAATCAGAAGGGTCGAATCCATAAAAGAGAGTTCACAATCTGTAAATTCAATCTTCTCCGGACCGGCTGTGATCCATCCTGTCATCGATATTGATTCCGGAAGATGGACAGATGCCATTTCCATACCTTCCACCTTCCCCTCGACCCGGAAATTCCACCCTCCAGGTTCCATAAGAGGCCCTGTCAGGAAAAGTTCATCGATGTAAAGTGTTCCCTTCGTGACTGCCAGATCCTTGAGAAGTTCTTCCATCCCCTCTAATTGTTTCACCCAGTCAAAGAGTTCACTGAGATCAAATTGTCCCGAATCTGAAAGAATATTCAACTCCGGTTGCCACTTTTCCTGTTTCTCGGGATTTAAGGCAAGGTTCACGCTAATAATGGGAGATTCCCTCTCCTGCTGACGTTTGAGAACAGAAGATTGATATGTAAAGGAACTATCTGCTGTAATTTGTCCGATCCGAACTATTTCCCCAAAAGCATTCTGGTCGGTGATGAAGGGAAAAAGGAATGCCAAAGAAATCCAAAGCGATGAAATAATGCCAGAAATCAATGCAAACCGTTTTAGTTTACTTCTGTTCATGGGTTTTCTCCGATATATATCTTTTCAGAAAATGTTTTGAGTGTAACAAAAGCTTAATTCAGTTATTATAAACTTGACTTTAGTAACATGGAAAGAAATAATTCCAATACAACTTTTTTGGATTAAATGAACGGGAATGTCTACCTTAATCGTTAGGATATGACAACAGGAGGTTTATCACATGCAACTCGGATTTATCGGACTCGGCCATCTCGGCAAGGCTATCGCCGGCAGACTAATAGACTGCGGACACACGCTGACCGTCTGGAACCGTTCCCCAGAGAAAGCCAACGGTCTTGATGTCACTATTGCCGATTCACCCGCTCAGGTTGCACAGCAGTCGGACATCGTTTGCCTCTGCCTGTTTGACAGTTTAGCAGTGGAAAATGTGCTGAAACGTAAAGACGGCCTTTTTTCAACCGATCTGAAAGGCAAGGTGCTGGTGGATCACACCACTAACCATTTTCGAAATGTCACCACCTTTCATGAACTCTGTGCCGGTGCAGGAGGCATATATCTGGAAGCGCCGGTACTCGGCAGTGTGGTCCCGGCCAGCCAGGGAGCTCTGACCGTGCTGGTAAGCGGCAAGGAGGAAGGATACAGCAAGGCACAATCGGTTCTTGAACAGATCGGAAAACATCTCTTTTATCTGGCGGAACCAGGCCTGGCCACCAAGATGAAACTAATCAACAACCTCGTTTTAGGCAATTTCATGGCCGCCCTGGCAGAAGCCCTCGCCTTTGCTGAAAAAGTCGGCATTTCCAGAGACCGGGTGCTGGATATTCTCAATGCAGGCGGCGGCCAGTCGCTGGTGCTTAACGCCAAGAAAACCAAACTCCTGACTGAAGATTTTTCCACCCATTTTTCCAATGCCCTGATATACAAGGATCTACACTGTCTTCAAGACCTGGCCAATGAAGAAAAACACCCCCTTTTCACGGGGGCAGTAACAAAGGAGCTGTACGCCAGAACCTTTGCAGAAGGCATCGACAGCCTTGATTTTTCTGCTATTTACCGTATCTTTAAAAGCAATGACAAAAAACTTTAATAAACCGACACAGCAGGAGGTTGATCGAATCAATCGACTGCAGCAGCAGCGTTTTAATGAGCTGTTCTATAAGTTTGAACCTCCTTTACCCGAAAACGTTCCGGAAAGGCTTGAAAAAATCGTGGCAAACGGACAAATTGAAAAGGATGAAGTGGTGCTCGATGTGGGTTCCGGAACCGGTATCCTGATACCAATCATTCGGAAATACAGCCCCTCCCGAATTTATGCCTGTGACTTATCCGATAAGATGCTAGAACAGCTTAATAAAAACTACCCTGAAGTCAAAACCATCAGAACAGATGTAAAGGATCTGTCCTTACCTGCTTTAAGCGTTGATGTTGTTTTCATTAATGCCTGTTATCCTAATATTGCAGACAAGGAGGGGGCCTTTAAAAATATTGGCAGAATACTCAAACCCCACGGACGCATGGTGATCAGCCACCCCTTGGGTAAAGCGTTTGTAAAAAGGTTACAGCAAAATGCTTCCTACCCCCTGGATGATTTTCCGGATAGACCGGAAGCCGAAAATTTGTTTCAACCACTCGGCTTCAATATTCAAAAATTCATTGATGAACCACAGCTTTATATTTTGGTAGCCGTTAAGGAAAATCGGTCGATTTAATCCAATATAGAAACCCTGGCCCTCTGGGCCAGGTCAGAGTTCAGTGGCTTTGCCAT
>SKZT01000006.1 GCA_007127235.1 Desulfobacteraceae bacterium | reverse complement strand
GATCGTGCACAACTGCTGACCCTGACTGCTCCCGAAATGACGGTCCTCGTTGGCGGCATGCGCGCCTTGAATGCAAATTTCGGACAGTCCCGGCACGGCGTATTTACCAAACGGCCGGAGACACTCACCAATGACTTCTTCGTTAATCTGCTCGATATGGAGACGACGTGGAAGGCAACCTCGGAGAATGAAGACGTGTTCGAGGGGCATGATCGGGCAACGGGCGAGCTCAAATGGACCGGCACCCGTATCGACCTGATCTTCGGTTCAAACTCCCAGCTGCGGGCTGTGGCCGAAGTCTACGGATGTGAGGATTCACAGGAGAAGTTTCTCAACGACTTTGTTGCAGCATGGAACAAGGTAATGAACCTTGATCGCTTCGACCTCGCATAATTGTAACACAAACATCTTCAAGGGCTTCTGAAGGGGATCCTGAACTGCAAATCGGATGCTTAGTAAGCGAAAGTAGCAGGAGCTGATGTTTGTTCTAAACCCTCACAAAGAGTGGTACAATCAACTAACAATCCGTGAGGCGGGAGTGCGAAAGTTGCACTTTCGCCTGACCGGCTGCAAGCCGGTTCACCTGAAAAACAATTGAGTGTAACATGTTTATGTAAAAAGACTTGTGCCCACTTGTAGGTGCGAATTCATTCGCACAATGCGAACCCCGTTGTCCATTGTAGAGTATATGACTGTCTCCACAGGGAAAAAGTTGCTGGAGGACTCTACAGAATTTTCTTTAAATTCGTGCCGGATTTTGGTCCGTATTCAAGGCGAATTAAGTGGTGCAGACCATTTGTCTGTACCATGTTTGCCAAAATATTTACTGATCTACTGAAATTAGCACCCTCGAAATTTTTGAGGTCATCTATTCTGAGATTTAGCAGATATCTCACTCAACATAGATATACTTCCCTTTCTTCCTATCTGTGTAAGATCCCCTGCGTTTCTTCATATTCCATTATCAAGTTTTTTTTCGGGCAATACATTACAAATTGCAGATACCTGAAACCTGACACCCGATATCTATGGACTCTCCAACAGAACAAAACGTAGAGGATTTTTCAGGGCAATCTTGGGACAATTTTCATCACCCCACCCGACACCTGATGTATGTGCCGTTTTTATATTTGCTTGACAAAAAGCAAGTTCCTATTTATTTTAAAGTCTTATTTTGAGCCAAGACAGAGTAGCAAAGGGCTTGCCAATAATTTCATATTCGAAGTGACTTGCGAAACATATCTCATTCATACTTTCAGGACTGCCTTTAATGGATCGTGCTGAACACCTTTTTCTCCTTGGCGGGATTACCTTTTTTTTGTTTTTCCTGGTCAGCTATCTTTTTCAGCGGCTCAAACTTCCTTCCCTGCTGGCCTATGTCTTTCTGGGCCTTGCCTTGTCGAGCCTGCTGACCGGGTATGAGTTAACCATTGTCGACGGAATTGCCCGCCTGGGAATCTTGCTTCTTTTTTTTCTCTGGGCCTGCATTTCCCCCTGGCCCGTCTCATGAACATCTCACGCCGGGTCTGGCGCGTCGGGGTTATGGACATCGTCCTTAATTTCGGAGTCAGCTTCGGACTGGCGTACCTGCTAGGATTCGACCTGATTGCAGCTCTGATCATCGGTGGTGTAGCTTATGCGACCAGCTCTTCCATCACGCTTAAAATGCTGGAAGATTCCAAGCGGCTCAAGAGTCCCGAGGGAGAATTCAAGATGGCTCTGCTTGTTTTTGAGGATCTTGCGGCACCGGTGATGGTTTCTTTTCTGGCAGGGATTATCGTGATGGGGCAAATTACGCCTCAAGCTGTCCTGGTGATCTTTGTCAAAGTTGTCCTCCTGACTGTGGTGTCTATTCTTATCGCCCTGTACGGCTTCCGCAGACTCGATCTTTTTGCCAGCCGCTACATGTTCAAAGACTTTATGCCGCTGTTTGCCTTTGCTGTGGGGCTGATCTTCGCTGGAATAGCCGAAGCCCTGGACCTTTCCAAGCTTCTGGGGGCATTCCTGGCCGGAGTCATGCTATCTGAAATCGGAGCTTCCAAGGAATTCACCAAAATTATAACTCCGGTAAAGGATATTACCCTTCCATTTTTCTTTATCTGGTTCGGTACAAGTATCACTCTGGGTACGGGAATTACCTCCCCTCTTGCCCTCGTGGTTCTGCTGGCCTGGGCCCTGGCAGGCAAAATGATCGTGGGTTACTTGGGCGGGAGGATGTACGGACTATCCCTTAAGGGATCCATCCGGGCCGCTTTTTCTCTGAACCAGAGAGGGGAGTTCTCCGTGGTGATAGCTGCTCTGGCTGAGCCGGTACTGCGGTTTTTTCTGGGAATCTACGTTGTGGTTACAGCTATTTCCGGAGTTTATCTCTTCGGCTGGGCTCCGCGTATAGCCGACAGGCTGGGACGGCGGAAAGTCAAATAATGTCAGAATGGTTTTTATTTGGGTTTAATAATGGATTGATGAGACAGGAAATCTGGTAATGTACATTGTTATAATCGGTGGCGGAGATGTGGGCCAAGAACTGGCCAAAAACCTCTACGCCAGGGACCATGAGGTGGTTCTGGTTGACAAGGATGCGGAAAAGGTGGAAAGGCTTAACCAGGAATTGGACTTCCTGGTTATCAGCGGAAGCGGGGCTAACCTGGAAGTTTTGCATAAAGCAAAAATCAAGTCCGCCCATATGCTCATTGCGGCCACAGAATCCGACGAAGTGAACATAATCGCCTGCATGATTGCCAAAACCCTGGGGGTTCGCTACACAATGGCAAGGGTGCGGGACCCTGAATCCGCGGGGGATATCGATATTGATGCCCAAGGCCTCTCCCAGGAAAAGCTCGGCATTGATGTCATCATCAGCCCGGAGAAAGCAGTTGCTCAGGAAATCGCCAAGATGATCCAGTTTCCTGGTGCTGTTGAAATCGAGTATTTTGCAGGGGGGCTGGCAATGATGGTAGGAGTTTACGTAGACGAAGAAGCCCGGATTACCGACCGGAGAATTGAAAAACTGCCCTTCCCCGAAGGATGCATCGTAGTCGGGGTCAAGCGCCAGGACGGTGATTTTTTCCTACCCGGAGGCAAAGATAAGATCAAACCGGGAGACAAGGTCTATCTCACCGGACGCTCCTCGGTAATGGCCGAGGCCAGCGCACTTCTGCTCCCTAAAACAAATCATGTAAGACGGGTGATTATTCTGGGGGGCGGAAGTATCGGCTATAATCTTGCCACCATCCTGGAGTCAAACCGGGAGAACAACTACATGACAAAAATCATTGAAAAGAGCGAAAAATGCTGTGATATGCTGTACCGGAACCTCAACAAAACCACAGTGGTCCAGGGCGATGAAACCGAGATCTCCTTTTTTAACGAGGAAGAAATCACCGAGGCAGACATACTGGTGGCCGTCACCGGAGACGACCGCACCAACATAGTTGCCTCAGTCATGGGCCGGCGTCTGGGAGTTAATATTATAATTTCAGAAGTGACCAGAATCATGTACAAGCATATTTATGATACCGTAGGGATCACCCACATCGTCAATCCGCACCAGATCACTGCTGCTCAGATACTGCGTTATACCCATAAAGAGGAAGTAGTCTCTCTATCAGTGCTGAAAGATGAAGTTGCCGAAGTGGAGGAGATGGTCCTGCTGGACTCGGCTGATGTCGTCGGCAAGTCAATTGCCGAGGCCAATCTTCCTAAAGGACTGCTTGTTGGAGCCATCGTCAGAAATGACGAGGTGATAATCCCTAACGGCAGTACGGTTTTTCATGCCAAGGACTAGTTGATCATTTTTGCAATGCCCAAGGTATGCTCTCAGCTGGACTGTTTTATGTAGGCAGCTAAAATGATAACTCCTCACAGCACTCGTGAATCGGGCTGGTATCTATTTGAACGGGCGTATAGTCACTCAGGACATTTACGGTGTTTCCGAGGCCGAAAGTGGTCACATGAAGATGAAAATCTTTTAATTTTTCGTAAAACTCGTGAAAAACCTCGGGTGTGGTTTCAAGATCAATGTGATAGGTTTCGTCCAGGTTATAATGTCGACCGAAATGATGAACCAAGAGATAAAAACAGGTGGCGGACATATATTTTGAGTTAAACTGCTTGTAAAGGTCGGGATAAAATTTAGCAATGTGAATATTTTTTTTGTAAATATCCAAAGAAATGATCAGGTTTTTTGAAATATATTTCCCCGTTTTTTTATCCATTATGAAATATTCTACACACCGGTCTTCTTTGTAAAAAGATATATCGTATCTTCCTAAAAAAATCCTCATATTGCTTTCTATGAATGAGGGTTCATGATTTTTTTCCATTTTGAACCTCCATAGTTGTTAAAAATCTTTTGATATCTTCATAAAACCGATCCCAATCGGGGGGGCAGTCATTGTGACCACACGGATAAGTAATCAATTTTCCCTGAGCTGCTGCTTTGTAAAGCTTTTCGCCGTGAGAATAAGAAATGACTTCATCATGTTTTCCATGAATCACCAATACAGGTCCGTCAAAAGCTTCAACGGTTTTCAAATTGTCAAAAGGGTCTCGTACGAAAATTCCGGGAACTCCAAATTTTATAGCCATTCCGGAAATGCTTGTGAAGGTGGACATAAGAATCATAGCCGCTGGTGTTCGTTTTTCGGCCAACGCACAAACCGCTCCCCCGCCGAGGCTTCTTCCCCAGAAAACCACCCTATTTTTATCAACTTCCGGCCGGTCAATGATAAAATCATAGGCTGCGGTAAAAGTCTCAACCACGGTGTCCTGTGAAGGTATTCCCTGCGAGCGGCCGTAACCGGGATATTCCACCAGATAAATTCCAAATCCCGAGCGGGTTAATGGTTTAAGCGCTTTTGGCCAGTGATCAATGAGTTCAGCATTTCCGTGGGCAAAGATCAATACCGGATGTTTACCTTCAGCCATGGGAGGCATAAACCATGATTCGACTTTTCCAAAACTTAACTCCAGCCAGATTTTTTCAAGCCCGGAGATTTTTTGGGAAACCTGGGGTACAGGTTCAGCATAATGCCTCGGAAAAATTATCTGGCGCTGTAAAAAAAACATCAAACCGCAATAGAGAAGATAAAAAGCAACTATATAGGTAATTATTTTCAGCATTATCTTATTTTGATGTGTTGTGCCAATTCCGGACCAATGAGTGACAGTTGCTCTTTGAACTTCTTTGTTTCAGCGCCACCGAAACAAACTATCACCACCACATATTGGATTTTGCCCTCGGCATATTCCTGAATCAAAAAGTGTTCCCCTTTGTCAGTTTTAATATCCATGATGTCAGGTTGTCCAAGACCGAGACATTTGAAACACTTTCGGGTTTTTCTGATGATATCAAAAACCCAATCTCCGACCAGTTCAAATTCTATGGAACCATCGTATTGGTTTGCGTATTGGCTTGCGATAATTTCTCCACCAGGAGAAAAAACACACAGCGATCCAAAGCCTTCAAAATCTTTAAAAGCGCAAAGTTTTTTTTCGAAAAATTCTTTGCTGCCGGGTTTTATTTCAACAAAAAACTCCTCCTCCACCAAATCATCAGCACATATTTCTTCATGGATAATATCATTATTTCTTTGGGTGGTTTCAGGAGCAATAAAGACTTCCTTTCGCGGATTTTTTTGCAAAGAATCCGCACGCTGTCCATAACCCACAGTTCTTTCAATTGATCGCCTGGCTTCAGCAATCAAAGTGTTTAGCACTGAAAATATGCGTCTTTCATATTTTTTCAAGGGGACAGCCAAAAATGTAATTTCCACACCTTCCCATGTAAGCATTTCAATAGCGGCTTCATCGGCTTTCAAGTTTCCACAGGATGCGTCAAAAAGTATGCCGTTTTCAAAATAGAAAAGGCCCTTGCCCGCTGCCGCGGAATTGATTTTTAAAAAGCAGGTTGAGCCGTCAATTTCAACTAAGGGCAAAAAGCTGCTAACAGCAATACCTCTTCTTGTTAATCCTTCATCCAGAAGATCTAACCCCTCGATAATGGCAGCGCCAATTTCTCTTATCTCAAAGGGCTTTTCAATACATCGTAAAACACCTTGCCAGGAAAAACCGTCTTTCAATTGCGCTCCATCCAGCCGGGTCATCACGATACACGGTAAGGTGCTGAAATTTCGGGTCATATAGGCAATAAGTTCAAGACCCCCGATCCCCGGCATCACCAGATCGGTTAAGACCAATGAAATGTTTTTCTCATTGAGCAGTTTAACGGCTTCCATCCCATCAGCAGCCGCTATAATCCTGAACTGACTTTTATAAAGTGCAAGACCATCCTTGAGTGTTTCCAGTACCTCTTCATTGTCATCAACAAGCAGGATATTATCCATGCCAAAATCACCATTTATCCATAAGTAATCTGCCGATTCCTTTAAAAATTACATCTATACTATTATACACCCAATATTGACAATTTGCATAGCTCTATTTAGAATACCGCCGTTTGTCAGTCATCATCAAATCCAAAGGATCATAATACATGTTTCCCCCATTTTCTGAACCATCACGCGACAAATCCGGCAGCCATAATACCGAAAACAGGAGAGGTGAATCGAAGGATCATTTTACAGTGGCGGTCGATTACAATCGCTACCGTAAACTGAAATGGTTTTTTGCAAAAATATTTCTACATGTGCTGTTTTGGGATGTACTTTTAACGCTTCCTATCCTTAGAATTTTTCGAACTTCACCGCTGGGACGATGGCAAAAAATTGCTCGTGATTATCGCAAGATCGCTCTCGCAATGGGCGGTGTCCTGATCAAACTGGGGCAATTTCTAAGCATCAGGGTCGATATTCTTCCGCCCGAAGTCACCGGTGAATTGGCAGGGCTGCAGGATAATGTTCCCTCTGAACCATCCGATGCTGTTATAAAACAGATCGAAACCCATTTTGGGCGCCCCATGTCCGATATTTTCCGGTATTTTAATAAGGAACCTATAGGGGCTGCATCGTTGGCACAGGTACACCACGTTGTGCTCATATCCGGAAAACCGGCGGTAGTTAAAGTGCTTCGTCCCGGCATTCATATTCTTGTGGAAACTGATCTGGCAGCCATCCGGAAAGCCATCGGGTGGCTGAAACTTTACAAAAAAGTTCGGCAGCGAGTCGATCTCGACTGGCTAATCGATGAATTTACCGAGGTAACCCGCAAAGAACTGGATCTTATGGCCGAGGGAAAAAATGCGGAACGTCTGGCAAATGACTTTTCAAATGATCCTTTTTTATATATCCCTGAAATTTATTGGGAATACTGCAATACCCATATTCTGACCATGGAAAAGGTCGACTTTTTAAAAATAGACGACCTCGACGCCATTAGAAAAGCCGGTATCTCGAGCGTTCAAGTGGCTGACCAGCTCTATCGGATTTATATGCAGCAGGTTTTTGAAACCTTTTTTGCTCATGTGGATCCCCATCCGGGAAACCTTTTTGTAAAACCGGTTCCAACCCAGGAAGAAATCAACGGTGGCATTGCCGATTTTGCCCCTGGAGACCCCGTACCCTACCGGGCAAAAAGGCAGTTTAAAATCGTTTTTGTAGATTTCGGTATGGCAGTCACCATTCCGGAACGTCTTAGAAATTCTCTCAGGGAATATGTGATCGGACTTGGAACCCGTGATGCCCATAAAATAGTGCAGGCCTATATAACCTCCGGAGCTTTGCCGGCCCATGAGAATGTAGAGCGAATTGAAGAAGCCCATGAGGTCCTTTTTGATCGTCTATGGGGAGTCCGTGTTGGCCGTTTCCGAAGCTTGGCTGTTTCTGAAGCAAAGTTTTTTTTAAAAGAATATCGGGATGTAATCTACAATGCACCTTTTCAGTTTCAGGCAGACATGCTCTTTGTTGTGAGAGCCGTCGGAATTTTGTCCGGACTGGCCACGCATCTTGATCCCGATTTTGACCCCTGGACCAAATCCATTCCTTATGCAGAGCGTTTTGCAAAAGCCCATTTGAATCAGGGATGGCTTGGCTGGCAGAAGGAAATGGGTACCATTGCCCTTCATTTACTCAAACTGCCTGAAGGCCTTGACCGCGTATTGACCCAAACCCGGCAGGGGAAACTAACCGTTCGCAATTCTTTTTCTCCTGATACGAAAAAACAAATACAACGATTGGAAAATTCCATCAGATGTGTCGGTTGGATGGTCTTATCAGCCAGCCTTTTGATATCGGGTATTCTTTTACACCTTCAGAAACCGGGTGCAGGTTTGAATTGGGCCATTCTTGGATGCGCATTTATTGCTTTTTTACGGGGAATAAAAAAAGGCTGAGTATGGCAAATATCATAAAAGAACGAGTTTTAATTCCTTTAAAGACCGGATATGAAAACGGGCTGAAAGGCCGGGGTTGTCATAAGCAACCAACGGCACACCGGCCGCCTCTGCCGCCATTTCATCCACTTGAGAATCTCCCACAAAAATAATTGCTTCCGGTTCAACCTGAAAATAATCCGAGATTTTTAGCAGTTGATCCGGATAAGGTTTGGGGCGGTCAACATCCAGGGCGCTGACCACAAAATCAAACTCGTTTTCCAGGCCATGCACCTCCAAAACTTTGTGCATGGTATCAGTCCGATTGGAAGCAATGGCGGTTTTGTATCGGGGTTTCAGTCCGGCCAGAAGCGACTTTAAATAGGGCTCCATTTGCATATGCCGAATAAACGGCATATATGTCATCTGTTTTCGGTATGCCTGAGCAGCCTCCAGAACTTCTTTGTCTTCAAACAAATAAGCTATGGAATCATCTGCGGTGTGCATGTGGGTATAAGCGAATTGTTCAGGGCTCAACGCCGGTTTTCCAAAGTGTCTTAAAATCTGATTATAGTAGGCCTTATTGGCTTCTGAAGAATCAAACATAACCCCATCGCAGTCAAAAGCCACCACTTTGGTATTTGCAGGGTTAAATAATGAACTCATTTTTCTTCTTCTCTAATGGCAAAATATTTTCTAAATAGCATTTCCGACTCTTTTGCGGCTTCCTGACTAATGGCTACGGATTTGGAATTGGTAATGGGATTGCTGATAAATCCCTTTTCATAAAGTCTTGTTAAAACACCTAAATCGATGTTTTTCCAAGCTTTCAATCCCAATTCACCCTCAAAAGTGGTAAGGTATAAAAGGGCAAGTGCGATTTCATCCACCTTGTCCTTATCGTATTCGAATTTATTGTTCTCGCTGCTGTTCATGCAAATAGCTCCCACGTTTCCTGTAAAGTTTCAGATAGAAGTTTTGGTCACCTTATCTGAAGCAGGCTTCTGGATCAAAACCCTTCTTTGAGTCTACATCATTTTTCAAGTTGGAAGCAATGAATTTTTCACATGAAAGTTTTCAAAAAGAATCCAACAGTTCCATCAGGATAAAATTGGATCGTTTTTGCTCGGAGCGGAAAACAAATATTGACAAAATGTTCTAAAAGACGAATTATTTTAAAAAACGCAGAATTGGATTAAACGGAATGTTAACATTCAAATAAGGGGACCGGCAATAAATAATGATCCACAATACATGCGCGATTGGATAGTTATCTATCACCAGTCACCAGATATCAGGGAGGATCGAGACATGGGTGAAAAAAAACTGATGGAACTTATTGATACCGCCATTAAAAGAGAAGAAGAGGCTTTTGATTTTTACATGGATATTTTTGGAAAGGTAAATGATGACATTGCCAAAGAAACCATAAAGGGAATTGCTGAAGAAGAAAAAAAGCACAAGGCGTTTCTGGTTAAATATCGGGACGAAAATTGGACCCCCAAAGATTTGAAAATGAGCGATGTCCTTTTTTATAAAATTGCAGAATACCAGGAAGAACCCGAAGTTCAAAACAACATGAAAAGTGAGGATGTCTATCTGGTGGCATCTCACAGGGAACTGCGATCTTTTAAATTTTATACAGAACTCGCCGATCTTCACCAAAGCGGTGAAGTCAGGCAGCTTTTACTGAAAATGGCCAACGAAGAACTCAAACACAAGGAAAAAGTGGAATACCTTTATGCCAACACCGCGTTTCCTCAGACTGACGGTGGTTAATTAATTAGTTTAGTGCCTGCCTGGAAACCCCTCTCCCTCTGGGAGGGGCTGGGGGAGGGAAAGATAACCTCATGATATCATTCACCCCCACCCCGGCCCTCCCCCAAAGGGAGAGGGAGAAAAGTTTCCGGACAGGCACTAGTTTACCCTAAACTCCTGATTCCAGTCTTTGAGTTTATCGATGCTTTGATAATCGGTCATATCGCACTTGATGGGAGTTATGGAAATGTAGTTTTGACTTACGGCTGCAATATCCAGGTCCGACTCTTCTTCCGCCGGTATTTTATCAAAACCCTGCCAATAGTAAATGTTATTTCTGGGGTCTATTCTTTTTTCAATATATTCAGAATATAAAGTGATGCTCTGGCGACAAATTTTTACCCCCGCGATTTCTTTCATGGGTAAATCAGGAAAGTTTACATTTAAAAATGTTCCAAAGGGCAAAGCGTTGAGAACTGCTTTTTCAACCAATTCTTCAATAAATCCTGCAGCATCATCATAATATTTGGTATTGTTACCATTCATGGATACCGCAAGCGCCGTGACGCCGTAGAGAGTAGCTTCCTTGGCAGCGGACACAGTTCCGGAATAGTTGATATTGACCCCCACATTAGCTCCAGGATTGATTCCGGAAATGACGATATCCGGTTTTTGCTTCAAAATTTCCAAAATACCCAGTTTGACACAGTCCACTGGGGTACCACTAACGGCCCAGCAGGGACTTGCTCCGTTTATGGCCATTTTAACCACCCGGAGCGGATGGTTCAACGTAATACCGTGTCCAACAGCGCTGCGCTCACGATCCGGGGCAACAACGGTAACATGGTGTTTTTGCTTGAATCTTTTTTGAAGCGCCCAAAGCCCCTCGAAGTAAATCCCGTCATCGTTTGTTAATAATATTTTCATTAGAACTTCAGCTTGACATTTACCGGTGAGTCGGTTTTATTCGTTTCATTTAATTTGGTAATCATTTAATTTTACCATGCAATGGTTGCACCGTAAACATGTATTTTGAACCGCAGGTGGCATGGCCGAGAATAATTATCTGTGGTCACATAACTTAAAAAGATGTTTAAATATGGCTGAAAAAATGAATCATCAGCATTGGAACCGCTTTACTTATACAAATTGTTTCTCCCCCGTTGTTCAAAAAGCAGTTTGTTTTACACAATTGTTGTCGCTGCTTATTGTCTGCTGCCTTTATAATATAGAGGTTTGGGCACAAACCGGCGAAAACGAGGGGCTTCCAAAAGGCCCGCCATGGAATATTACGGCTGATGAAATTCAGTATGATTCCGAGACAGGCCGGTATTTTGCCACGGGCGATGTGTTGATCAGCAAAGAAGATTTAAAACTTTCCGCGGACCGGGTTCACTTTTATCACAGAACCATGGAAGTATTTGCTGAAGGAAATGTTATGCTCATATCCGGCAAGGATATTTTGGCCGGTAAACATCTGGAGATGGATTTGAACAAGCAGGTGGGTATGATGTCTGACGGCGTGATTTTTATCGAAGAAAACCATTTTTTCATTCGTGGTCAGCATATTCAAAAAACAGGCAAAGACAGTTACCGGGCTGAAACAGCCAGCATTACCACCTGTCCCGGAGAAGAGCCTGACTGGAAAATAACCGCCAGGAATGTACAGATAACCGTGGAAGGTTATGGCACTGCGACACACACGACCCTTTGGGCTAAAAATTTGCCGGTTCTCTATTCACCATACTTGCGTTTTCCGGTTAAACTTCAAAGACAAACAGGTTTTTTAACCCCGCAATTCGGGTTCTCCGACAGAAGAGGAACCGAATATATGCAACCGTTTTTTTGGGCCATTGATGAAAGCTCCGACGCCACATTTTACGGACATTTTATGAGCCTGAGGGGAGCCAAGTTAGGCATCGAATACCGCTATATCCTTACCCCTGAAACTAAAGGTGCTTTAATGGCGGACTTTTTAAAAGATCGCAAAGTCGACGACGGCACAGGAAACACTTCAGCCAGGTGGGGTTATACAGGTGATTCATATCTTCGCCCCAACAACGATCGTTACTGGTTCAGAGGAACACATAACCAGAAACTGCCTTCGGGCTTTTCGGCAAGGCTCGATTTGGACATTGTCAGTGATCAGGACTATCTTCAGGAGTTTAAAGACGGCTATAGCAGCTTTAGTGAAACCAAAGATTACTTTCTCAAAGAATTCGCAAGGGACCTGGATGACTATAATGACCCCGTGAGAGTCAATCAGCTGCGCATTAACAAAAACTGGAACCTTCACAGTTTTAACACCCAGGTTCGATGGTATGACAATGTTATTAAACGAAGACTGGAAGATCGGGACCCCACTTTGCACAAGCTGCCATCTGTCAGCTTGGATGCAGTGCGCCAACCCTTGGCTGGATCATTATTTTTTTATGATCTCACCTCCGACTATACCTACTTTTTTCGCAAAGACAGCTTTACAGGACATCGCCTGGATATTCATCCGAGATTTTATCTTCCTTTAAAATATAAAAATTATTTATCTTTTGAATCCTCTGTCGGTCTCCGTGAAACCTTATGGTATCTTGATGACCGGGAAGATTTTTCAGAAAATAATGGCGGCAGATCGTTTAGCAGGGAACTTGCAGATGCCAGATTCGATTTGTCGACCGATTTGTCGCGCACTTATTCGTTAAATTCGCCTGCAACACGAAAAATCAGACACTCTGTCAGACCCCAAATTACCTATGATTTTATTCCGCAGACATCTCAGAACAAATTACCTGAATTCGATGAAATAGATCGTATAAAAAAAGCAAGTATCGTCACCTATACAGTTACCAACACGTTTTCTTTGGGTTCCAGAATTTCGGGAGACCCAAAAAAGCAAAACCTGCCCGAAAAATTCTCAAATAATACCATTTCCAGACATGATGAACCCGCTTATGCATATCGTCCCTTTGGCCGCTTAAAGCTGCAGCAAAGCTACGATTTTAATGAAACCATCGAAAACAGACCTTTTTCTCCAATTTTTGCCGAACTCTATCTTACACCCAACAGATTTTTTTTTCTTAGAGCCGACGCTCAATATTCCACCCACGACAACCGTTTGTTGACAAATAACATTGCTTCAAGAATATCCAACCGCCGGGGAGACCGGTTATTTTTTGAACATCGCTATGCAAAGGATTTCACGGAAACTTTTTACGGGGATGCAATTATCAGGCTTCACGATCGTATTTCCATGTTTACCGAATACGAAAGAAATGTTAAAAATCAAAAGACCTTGCTTTACGGAATCGGTTTTTTATATATGACACCTTGCTGGTCTGTGGATATAGGGTATTCAAACGAAGAAGGTGATAAAAAGTACGCAATGATGATCAATCTATACGGTATCGGTGGAATCGGCAGAGCTTATGCAGGAAAAATGATCGAAAACCCATTTGAATTCCGTTAGTCCCTCTTTTGAAAAATCAGCAGGATATTTTAACAAAAACAAAGCAGAGAGCTAAAATATTGGTATGATGAAGATAGAAGATCGTTTATGGTACGTTTTGCATACTCGAAGCCGCTTCGAAAGTGTCGTTAATGAGGGTTTGATAAAAAAAAGGATGGATGTTTTTCTTCCCAAAATTTTGGTAAGAAGCAAACGGCGGGATCGGAAAAAAATGATACGGGTACCTCTTTTTCCCGGCTACCTTTTTGTGAAAACCGACTTGAATCCTATTGAACATCTGGAAATTTTAAAAACCATAGGCGCTGTTCGTCTTATCGGCAGCTCCGATGGGCCCAAGCCGGTTTCCAATGAAGCCGTGGAATCCCTCAAAATCATGGTGGGAACCGATGAGACCATCTCGACAGGTCCGATACTTAAGGAGGGTGATCGCGTTATGGTCATTTACGGCCCTTTTGCAGGCGTGACAGGAAATTTTGTGCGCTATGGCAACAAAGGACGTGTAGTGGTCAATATTGAACTTCTGGGGCAGTCTGCAGGTGTGGAAGTTAGTGAGGATGACATTGAAAAATTGCCGGATATCCTCTTATAAATGCTTGACTAATCAATCATTTTTCATTAGAAGTATCCATATTTGTTAGTTATTGCTACCCTGAAGGAGGTTAAATGAACAAACTCGAACTGGTTAATGCGTTGAAAAAGGAGGCCAAAATTTCCAAAGCAGAAGCTGCAAAAATAGTTGAAATTTTTTTTGACCATATTTCAGAAGCACTCATCAAGGAAGAACGGGTTGAAATCCGCGGGCTATGCAGTTTCTATGTCAAGAGATATAAAAGTTATATGGGCCGAAACCCCAAAACCGGAGAGAAAGTCACTATTAAACCAAAGAAACTGCCGTTTTTCAAATCCGGCAAAGAGTTAAAAGAACGAGTGGACTACTAATTTGTGATAAGTTTCAAGTCAATAATCGGTCAGGAACAACCCATCAGTTTTCTAACTATTCTTTTAAAAAAGGGAATAATGCCGAATGCTCTTTTGTTTATCGGACCTGAAGGTGTAGGAAAGCGAAGTACTGCTTTTGCATTTGCCATGGCAGCCAATTGCACCAATCCTGAAAAGGAGGAGCGGAAAAATTTGCCTGAATTTCGGGATATGAATTTCGGACAGGAGGCTTTTGCGACTGAAGCCTGCGGCAATTGCAAATCATGCCGGAAATTTAATTCAGGCAGTCATCCGGATTTAATTCATCTGAAGCCACAGAATCAGATAACGAAAATTGCACAGATTCGTGAGCTGCGTCAGGTATTGGCCATGAAACCTTTTGAAGCAAGGCTGCGGGTAGTCATAATCGGTGAAGCCCATACGCTGAATCCGGAAGCATCAAATGCTCTCCTGAAAGTCCTTGAGGAACCACCCCCAGGAACAATCTTTATACTCGCGACTGCTCATGCTTATGATCTTCTACCCACCATCCTGTCCCGCTGCCAGCTTATCCGATTTAGTCCTATCCCCGCGAAACTTTTGGTTGAAGCACTTATCCGGGATCATGAAATGGTTCAAAAGGAAGCTGAGGTGTTGGCAGCAATGTCAGGGGGAAGTTTCTCAAAAGTTTTAACTCTGAAAAACGGGGACTGGCTGTTGTTTCGCAACTGGATAGTTGAAGAAATAAAGACCTTGAATGCTGACTCAGCGTCTGTAGTTTTGGCTTTGGCTGAAAATTTAACAAAAAGCAAGGGCAAGGATTTGGTCGAAAATGTGCTGGAAATGATAAAAACATGGTTTCGTGATCTTGTTATGGTAAAATACAGCACGGAAAAAATTATCAACAAAGATTTGGCAGAAAACATTGCGATCCTTTCTGAAGGATACCCCATCAAATTGCTGATGAAACAAATAGCCGCGGTCGAAAACGCACAAAAACAAATCAATGCAAATGCCAACCTCAGGCTTCTATTGGAAAATTTTTTTTTAACCCTGGCCGAAAACAGGCCAAAGCAATTACAAGTTTTATGAAAAAAGTGGGAATACGGTTTAAGCCTGCAGGAAAAATTTACGATTTTGACTGCGGTGCATTCGTTCTGAATTTAGGTGATCATGTTATCGTGGAAACCGAGCATGGTTTGGGTTTTGGAACTGTTGTAGTACCTCCGGAATCCTATGATGATTCAATCCTTGAAAAGCCCTTTAAAAAAGTGTATCGGTTGGCCACAGTTAAAGACTCCGAAGAAATCAAAAAAAATAAGGAAAAGGAAAAAAAGGCTCAAGCCTTTTGCCTGGAATGTATAAAAGAGCTGTATTTGGAAATGAACCTGTTCAGTGTCGAGAGCACTTTTGATGGTAACAAGCTGACCTTTTTTTTTACTGCTGACGGAAGAGTCGACTTTCGACAACTGGTCAAAATGTTGGTCAAAGAATTGGCTTGCCGTATTGAAATGCGCCAGGTCGGGATTCGGAATCAGACAAAAATGCTTGGGGGGTTGGGACGTTGCGGCCGGACAACATGCTGTTCCACTTTTCTGGAAAAATTCGATCCGGTTTCTATCCGTATGGCAAAGGAACAGGGACTTTCGCTTAATCCCACCAAAATTTCCGGCCAGTGCGGCCGATTGATGTGCTGCTTGACATTTGAAAACGAAACATACAGGCTGTTAAAAAAGAATTTTCCGGGCCTGGGTAAAACCATTGAGACAAAGCACGGTCCAGGCAAAGTGATCCGCATAAATCCAATCTGTTCCCGGCTTATTGTCCGCCTGGAAAGCGGCACGGAAATCGAGGTTAAACTGGAAGAACTTTCAAATCGCATTTTAGCGCAGGAGAGATCATGACCGAACCCCTTTATATCACCACTCCAATTTACTACGTGAACGCCAGACCACATTTGGGTCATGCCTATACAACCATTGTTGCCGATGTTATTTCCAGGTTTGCAGACATGAAAAAACAAGATTGTTTTTTTCTCACCGGCACAGACGAACATGGAGATAAAATCGTCAGAGCTGCTAAAAAGGAAAACATGACCCCACGGGAGTATGTCGAAAAAATCAGCTCTCTTTTTAAAAATCTGTGGCCTGAACTCAGCATAGAAAACTCCTGTTTTATCAGAACCACGGACCAGTCGCATATAAAAGTCGTCGAGGAAGTACTTCAAAAAATCTATGATTCAGGCGACATTTATTTTGCGGAATACGAAGGACAATATTGTTTCGGGTGTGAACGATTTTATGCTGAACGGGAACTTTTGAACGGCAAATGTCCGGATCATGGCTCCGAGCCCGAGATTATTAAAGAATCCAATTACTTCTTTAAAATGAGCAAATATCAGCAATGGCTCATAGACCATATCAAACAGAATCCGGAGTTTATAAGACCCGAGCGATACAAAAACGAGGTGCTTTCTTTCCTGAAAGAACCCCTTGAAGACCTGTGTATTTCCCGTCCCAAATCACGTCTCAAGTGGGGCATCACGCTTCCCTTTGATGAGGATTATGTCACATATGTTTGGTTTGATGCCCTTTTAAACTATGTTTCCGCTCTTGGTTATCCTGATGGCGCATTGTATAAAAAATATTGGCCGCATGCTCAGCACATTGTGGCAAAGGATATTCTAAAGCCCCACGGTATCTATTGGCCCACCATATTGAAATCTGCGGGCATACCGCCATATAAGCATCTGAATGTACACGGTTTTTGGAATGTGGACCATGGCAAGATGTCCAAAAGCATCGGCAATGTGGTAGAACCGCTTCAAATGAAAAATATTTATGGCACCGATGCTTTCAGGTTTTTTTTGATACGGGATATGGTATTCGGCCTGGATTCGGACTACAGTGAGCAAGCCATGGTGCAACGGCTGAATACAGACCTGGCCAACGATCTTGGAAATCTTTTCTCAAGAGTTATCGCCATGGTCCACAAGTATTTCAAGGGCATTGTACCCAGAGTGGATTTGGTCCTTGAACAGGAGATGGAGCTCGGTTTAAAAAAAGATGCGTTTAACGCGGTCTCTTGTTTTGAGTCCTCCATGGAAAACTTTTCTTTTCATAAAGCCATGATCGCTTTGTGGGAATTTATCAGCAAGATGAACAAATACGTTGATGTCACCGCACCCTGGGTATTGGCCAAGCAAAAATCCACCAGAAAACAACTGGAAGCTGTCATTTATAATCTATTGGAAGGCTTAAGAATTGTATCGGGGCTCATTTATCCGGTCATGCCGGATACGTCAAAAAACATGCAGAAACATTTGGGACTTAATCCGGAAACGTCCTTTTTCAACCTTGACCTTCTTCGTTCCTGGGATGTGATTACACCGGGGACACAACTGCCTAAGGGAATTACTCTGTTTCCAAGAATTGATTTTGAAAAAATCCAAATGGAACGTATCGAAAATTCACCTTCAGTTCCTGTTCAAAATAAAAAACTAACGGAAATCACTCTGGAAGAATTTTTTAAAGTGGATTTAAGAGCTGCCACGGTCATGAAAGCGGAAATAATTCCCAGAGCCAAAAAACTTCTCAAACTTGAAGTGGATATGGGAGAGATACGAACCATCGTGGCCGGTATTGCCAAAGATTATACACCTGAAGAGCTGGTTGGCAAACAGGTGGTTGTGGTTGCCAATTTAAAACCAGTCAAAATCATGGGAATTTTATCCAGCGGGATGGTTTTAGCTGCTTCTGAAAATGGAGTATATTCGATAACAACCTTGGATAAAAATGTAACGCCCGGAACACCGCTTCGCTGAACGTAATATCAGGCAAAAAGGGTGCAAATGATGAAAAAAAATCAACGGCGGGAAATATCCTTCAGAAACAATGAGTCTTCTTTTCGTTTGAACCCCAGTTGGCGAGATTATCAAACGGACCTGAAAAGAAAACAATCTCGAAAAGGACGGAAAAGAAAACTTGTGGGATTGTTTTTTCTCTGTTTCATTTCGATATCCATCATATATGGTGCGGGTAACCTTATCGGGAGTTTACCCCAAAGTGAGTCCCCCTATTCCCAAAAACCTTCTTACTCAAATGTATTTTCAGAGCCGGAATTTGAAGGAAAAAAAGCTGTTCAAAAATTATTGGAAGATTATTCTTTCCTGAACCTTGAAAAACAAGGTTTTCCGGTAACCGTGGGGCAAAATCGTTTCTGGGTTCAAACAACCTTAGATATGCAATTGCAGCAATATCTTCTAAGAATGATGAATGTCAATCATGCTCAGCATATCGGTATCGTGGTGATGGAACCATCCACGGGGAAAATTCGTGCCATGGTGGGTTATGACAAAGAAGACCCCAAAAACAACCCATGCATAGACAGCCGTTTTCCGGCCGCAAGCATTTTTAAAATCGTTACAGCAGCCGGGGCCGTTGAAAAATTCGGCCTTAATCATAATTCCGAAATTTTTTACAACGGTGGGAAATACACCCTTTACAAGTCTCAACTGAAAGACATAAAAAACAGATATTCCCATATCGTCACCCTTGAAAAATCCTTTGCAGAATCCATAAACCCGGTATTTGGGAAACTTGGAAAATTAAAATTGCAAAAAGATTTTTTAACCAATTACGCCAGTGCATTCGGATTCAATCTCGAACTCGACTTTGAATTGCCGCTTCAACCCAGCCAATTTATCGCTTCCGACGAACCCTACAACTGGGCTGAACTCGCTTCCGGTTTCAATCGGGTAACCACTTTGTCCCCTCTTCATGCCGCTTTAATATCCGCCTCTGTGTTAAACAACGGCATTATTCCCCAACCTGTCATTGTTGAGCAGATCACCGGTGAAAACGGACAAAAATTATATGAAAGCAGCCCGGGGGTCGTCAAGAGAGCCTTCAAGGAAGAAACCACCGAGATTATCCATCGGCTAATGGAAGCAACCGTTAGTTCGGGAACCAGCCGAAGAGCTTTCCAGGGTTATACAAAAGATAAGACCCTTTCCAAGCTGCAGATCGGAGGAAAAACCGGATCAATTAACAATAGAGCCCGAGATGCCCGTATTGACTGGTTTTCGGGCTTCGCCAGAGAACGAGATGGAGATGAAAAAATTGTTGTCTCTGTTGTCGTCGCCCATGAGGATTACATCGGAGTGCGGGCCGGCACGTATGCTCGAATGGCAATAGCATCTCATTTTCAGAATTACTTTGCTCAAAAGGAGATTTTAAATGCCGGGCTTTGAAATATTTTCAGATGAAGAAAGAAAAGAGGTTAACGATGTTATCCAAACAGGTGTTCTTTTTCGTTATGGTTTCGATCATGCCAGAGACGGACACTGGAAAGCGAAAACCTTTGAAAAGGAGTTTTCCCAACGAATCGGTTCAAAGTATTGCTATTTATGCTCCAGTGGAACTGCTGCGCTGACCATAGCTTTGGCATCATGTGGCATTGGTGCCGGCGATGAAGTCATCGTACCTCCGTTTACCTTTATTGCAACCATTGAAGCAGTCCTGAACCTTGGAGCCGTACCCGTATTTTCGGAAATCGACGACACCCTTTGCCTGGATCCCTACGCGCTGAGCAATGCCATTACAGACCGTACGCGTGCAGTCCTTCCCGTTCATATGTGTGGCTCCATGGCCAAAATTGACTTGATCAAAAATTTTTGCGATAAAAAAGGTCTCAAGCTCATCGAAGACGCTTGCCAGTCTATTGGCGGCAGTTTCAAAGGAAAATCTCTGGGTTGCTTCGGAAACATGGGCTGTTTTTCTTTTGATCCGGTAAAAACCATTACCTGTGGAGAAGGCGGTGCGGTGGTCACCGACGATGAAAATTTATACCGGATAGCCGATTCTTACGCAGATCATGGCCATGATCACATAGGAGATGATCGCGGCAAGGAAACCCACCCGATTCTCGGCTCCAACTACAGGATCAGCGAACTTAATGCCGCCGTGGGTCTTGCCCAACTCAGAAAATTAAATGAGATTCTGATAAAGCAAAAAAGCCATAAAAGGGTGCTAAAAGAAGCTTTGAATAATTGTCCTCATATTTCTTTCAGAGAAATTCCTGATCCGGAAGGGGATTCTGCCACCTTTTTGTCTTTTTTTCTTCCAGATGAGCAGACTGCGCGAAAAGCCATCGAGCGCCTGAATCAGGAAGGCGTGGATGGCTGTTTTTATTGGTATGACAACAACTGGCACTATTTTCGCCAGTGGGACCATCTTAAAAAATTATCCTTTGCCGCCAGACCACCCATAATGCTTTTAGACAATCCACCTGATTATGCTAAAGTTTCTCTGGCTCAGTCCGATAAAGTTATAGGACGCACTATTTCCATGCTTATAAAACTTGCCTGGAACAACGAAGACATTGAACTGCGCGGGGAAAAAATGGTTCGAGTTTTCAACTCTCTTTAGCCTTTTTCAATATATTTTTTTCGTAGACATCAGAAATTCGAGATGGGAGAAAAAATGTTTCGAAATTTTAAAATGGTATCGCGGGTCGTTTTCGGGCGAGGTTGTTTTCAGCAACTGAGAGATATTTTACATCCCGTCAGAAACAAGACCGGATCTTTTATGATATTTATCGTGGATGATGTTTTTAAGTCCTCGCCGTTGAACAGAAAAATACCGCTGCATGATGGCGATACGATGCTTTGGGCCAATGTTGACGAAGAACCCACCACCCGTTATGTGGATACCCTCGTGGATAAAATCCGTTTTTTTTCCCAGAATCTTCCTGGGGGTATAATCGGTATTGGGGGCGGAAGTACCATGGATCTGGCAAAGGCAGTTTCTTTAATGCTGACCAATCAAGGTTTTTCGGCAGATTATCAGGGATGGGATCTTGTCAACCACCCCGGTATTTATCATGCAGGCATTCCCACTCTGGCCGGAACCGGGACAGAAGTTTCCAGAACCACAGTTCTTTGCGGGCCGGATAAAAAACTGGGAATCAATTCCGACCATACCGTGTTTGACCAGATTGTTCTGGATCCCGAGCTTATAATGGATGCACCATCCGACCAACGCTTCTATACAGGGATGGATTGTTATATCCATTGCGTTGAATCCTTAGCCGGCACATTTTTGAACACTTTCAGTAAATCTTACGGTGAAAAGGCATTGCAGCTATGCCGGGAAGTATTCCTTGAGCATGGATCGAAGCGTGGGATTGAAATCGAAGAGAAACTGATGATGGCATCATATTGCGGCGGAATGAGCATCGCATATTCCCAGGTAGGAATTTGCCATGCCTTATCCTATGGACTGTCCTTTGTTTTGGGCATTCATCATGGAATCGGCAATTGTATCGCTTTTAATGTTCTGGATGAATATTACCCGGAGGGTGTTGCTGAATTTCGCAAGATGATGGATACCAACCAAATCAGACTTCCTGAAAACATTACCGCGGATATCACTCCGGAGAACTTTGAAAAAATGATTAATGTGGCTCTTGTATTGGAGCCTCTTTGGGAAAACGCCTTGGGTAAAAAATGGAAAAACACCATGACCCGGGAAAAGATCAAAGAACTTTACCAGAGGATGTAATTCGATGAACACCTTTTTAAAATTTTTTGCGGTATTGACCGCTTTCTTGCATAAATGGTTAACTGGTTCACTTCAACCGAGAAAATCGCCCATTTACTTTGGAAAGGATGTCAGGAATGTACCTGTGGGAAGCATAGTGTTTTTTCCTTACCGTGAAAATGTTTTAAATTGCGGTATAGCAAGTATTGTTGCTTTGAAATCAAAAGAGTTGCCCCAAGCACCTCTTTGTTTGAAACCTCTGGAGCCCATCATCGAAAAAATGCGCTCAACATTGTTTGTAACATGCCAGGAAAAATCCCTACCCCTGTTCGAGCATTATTTAGGCGGACAAACCCTCATGGATCAGCTTTTGACACAAGTCAGGGCATGGAAAATTTCACAGTCATTTTATCAGATTTTTATAAACCCGGATCTCAAAAGAAAAATGTCGGCCTTGGCATCCGCTTTAAACGAAATGATTGCGTTGGAAAAAAAATACCTCTCCGATCATATGGGTTATCTTAACTCAAAGGATGTGGACATTATGATCGGAAGAATCGAAAAGGCCAAGGATGCCGCCTGGATTCTTGATTCTGAAATTATCAGCAATATTCAAAAAATCCAAAATCTTATGGCCAATCATGGCAAAGATACCGGAGTTGATCGGCTCAAAACCTATAAAATGATCAATTCGGTTTTAAACAGCCTTGATCGACTGGAAGTTCGAGGCCGTGACTCAGCCGGAATTTCTTTAATGTTCGTGTTGGGTGACACTGAATATAAAAAATTTCGGGAAGCCGCATCAGAAATGAAAAACCCACAAAATCTTTTAGAGCAAATAGATCAGCGGCTTGGCAAAGATATCCTTCTAAATCGCGACATCAGTATTCATCAAATCACAAACCCGGACAATCTTATCAATACAGGGATAACCTTCACCTATAAAGTAGCAGCGGAGATCGGAAGCCTTGGAGACAACGTAGCTTTTTTACGAAAACAGATTACAAATGATTCACTATTGCATCTTCTGACATCATTTCCTCACATTTATCATACGGTTTCAGCGCACACCAGATGGGCCTCCGTAGGGGCCATTACCGAAGCCAACTGCCATCCATCGGACAATAAATATATCTCAACCGCAACACAGGAATTCGGAATTATACATGCGTGCCTGAATGGGGATATTGACAATTATCCCGAATTAAAAGCCGAATATGAAAGAAACGGGGGAAAAATTAATGACGAAATTACCACAGATACCAAAATAATTCCTATACAGATTGAAAAATATATCCGGCAGGGACATGATGCACAGGAAGCTTTTCGGATTGCAGTCAACGATTTTAAAGGTTCTCACGCTATCTCCATGCACACCGACATTGCACCCGGCAAGATTTTTCTCGCCCAAAAGGGAAGCGGACAGGCCATTTATGTGGGCCTTGCCGAGGATCACTACATTCCTGCCTCTGAAATTTACGGCTTTGTGGAAGAGACCCAATCTTATATTAAGCTTGATGGAGAAAAAAGTGCAGGAGGCAAAAAAGTCAGGGAGCACGGTCAGATATTTGTGCTGGACCAAGATTCCGAGGGAGGCCTCCATGGCATTCGTGCCATGTTTTACGACGGCACCCCCATTGCTTTGACAGAAAAAGATATCAAACATACAGAAATTACTTCCCGTGATATCGACCGGCAAAATTTTCCGCATTATTTTTTAAAAGAAATTTCCGAAGCTGCGGAATCGGTTGAAAAGACGCTTCTGAACCGATGGAAAATCAGTGATAAGGATAATGCCCAATATACAGTTGTACTTGATAAATTTGTTTTTCCCGAAAGCATCAAGTCCGCTTTTATCGAGAACAAAATCAGACGAATTTTCGTTGTGGGCCAAGGTACGGCGGGTATTGCCGCCACAGCATGCGGCAACATAATTGACTATTATCTCGACGATTCCAGTATACAGGTACAGGCGATGAAAGCCTCGGAATTAAGCGGTTTTAAGCTTCCTGAAATACAGGGTTCCACCAGCATGGCCGACACACTGGTCATAGCAATCAGCCAGTCGGGAAGCACTACAGACACCAATCGCACCGTCGATATGGTTCGTGAACGAGGGGCTAAAACCATCGCCATTGTCAACAGAAGAGACTCTGACATCACCTTTAAAGTGGATGGCGTCATGTACACCAGCAATGGAAGAGATATTGAGATGTCAGTGGCTTCCACAAAAGCCTTCTACTCCCAAATTGTCGCCGGAGCTCTTCTGGGACTTTATATGGCCGGCATGAGACAGCAGCGTTCTGGTGAATTTATCAGCCGGGAAATCCAGCAGCTCAAACAAATCCCGGGCCACATGCGCAAGGTTTTTGAATTGACTAACCGTATCAAAGCATCTGCACAGCGCCTGGCAGTTACCAAGACCTATTGGGCTGTTGTGGGAAGTGGTCCCAACAAGGCATCCTCAGATGAAATTCGCATCAAACTCAGTGAGCTTTGCTATAAGACCATCTCCACCGATTGCGTAGAAGATAAAAAACACATTGACCTGTCCTCGGAACCCCTTATTCTGGTTTGTGCTGCAGGCACCAGCGACAGGGTTATCGGTGACCTGATCAAGGATACGGCCATTTTTAAAGCCCACAAAGCTTCACCAGTGGTAATTGTCAACGAAGGAGAGCACCGGTTCGATGCCAATGCCGAAGATGTTTTTCAGGTACCCAGGGTCAGTGAGCACCTGGCCCCGATTTTAAATACCCTGGTAGGACATCTGTGGGGTTATTTCGCCGCACTTTCCATTAACGACGTCTCCAAATTTTTGGATGATTTCCGTGAAGAAATAAGAAAAGACATCGCGTGGTTTTCCGAAAAAGGAATGGACCTATATGAAGTAATATTGGAGAAATCTTTCAGGGAAAAAATCGGAAAATTTAACCGGGAATTCAGAAAACAGATGGCAGAAACCCGATTTCCCTCCAGTATGGGACTTAAGGCGGCTTCCGACCTTTCACTGCTGCTTAAATACCTCTCGGGCAGACTGCCCCTGACCGATTTTGAAATTGATTTTGGCATCAAAGGGACACCATACAATATGCTCAATAAATTTTATGAGTGTATCGGGCATGCCATCAATGCTATGGCCCGCCCCATTGACGCCATCAAGCACCAGGCCAAAACCGTGACGGTCGGTACTTCACGGATCACAGAAAAAGTGGAAACCGGTATCCTCTTTGATGCTTTGGCAAAACATAAATTTACCCTGGCACAATTGACCCCCAACAATATCATCGTACTGAGAAATGTTCAGGAAATCATGTCCGACATCAAAGGCGCAATATTATACCGTATTAACGGCCTGGACATGCTTGGAGAATTGACCGATAAATCAACCATCGAAATTATCCAGAAAGAAGGGGTCCTGGAGCCGATTCCATCCAGAGTTGAAAGTGACAATCGCCTTAAGGGAACCAAACAGATTATCGTCAAGGAAAAAAATGTCTATATCGGCAAAGGGCGGAAAGATAACCGCAGCATAGTGGTTATTCCCATAACATCCAGCTCCCATGCAAAAACCAACGTAATTGAATATTTACTCTTGTTAAATGTCTCCTTCAAGGAAGATGTTGTGCTTGCATCCAAAATTAAAGCCCTGGGAGGCAAATACGATCGAATTAAAAACATTGTTCTGGAAAACAGTGTACCATGGAATGATGAACTCTTAGAGCTTGTCGACATGAAAGAGCTTTTCGGTAGTTCGGCAGAAAAAATCGGTGAATATATTGTCTCACAACAGAAGCTGGCAGGTTTCACAGAATAAGGGACGTGGCTAATGGTTTCGACCAGTTCTTTTGTCGTGTAGGGTTTGCCAATAGCCGCAACAAAGCCGTATTCATCATAATGCTTCATAGCCTTCAAGAGATAATATTTCCGATGCGATATCTGCAATAACGACATCGTCTTCCAAAACAAAAATTTTTTTTGCCGACATTTTTCTCACTCCGCTCAACGGCCCTGAATTTCACCTTTCAAAAGTTTTTTCAGTCCTTCAAGAGTTCCTTTCCAGGCCGCCTGATCGCCAACCATAATCGCCACGATTGTGCTTTCTTCCACACTAACCTCGAGAACAATTTCCTCATGGCCTATCTTGAACACAGCTTCTCCCCAGCGCTCTGCCGGAAGTCCTGTAGCTTCACAATCATAATCGGTTCTGATTTCACCAGTCATTCGAATTTCATTCATTTTGAATCTCCCTAAGTTTTTTGGTTGTTTAAAAATCTCTGGCGGCAGTTGACTCGGAACGAAGCAGTAAGGCGCTTACAGCTCCGGTAAAAGCCACAATAGAGGCTAAAACAAATGCGGAAGAAAAGCTGCCGGTCCTGTCGGCCATAGCACCGGCAATGCCAGGACCAAGTGCCTGTCCGATACCAAAAAGCAAGGTCACAAAACCCAGCGCCGCCGGTGCCATTCTTGGACCAAATACATCACCACAAGTTGCTGTCATTATTGCAGGAATACTCCATGCGGAAAAACCAAACAAGACAGCCGAAATAATAAACCCTGCAGGTATGGGCCAAAGGGCAAAAAGCCCGAAAGATACGCCATGTATACAATAGACCGACACCAGCGCCATTCGCCTGCCTATAACATCCGAAAGCGTTCCCCAGATCAGCCCGCACAGCATGCTGCACCATCCCATGATCATAAACAGGTTTCCCGCTCCTATGACCGTGTATCCCCCCTCGGTGATTAAATATTTTACAAAAAAAGTCAAATAAATGATATACGAAAAACCGAAAGCTGTATAAACAACTCCCAGGTGCCAAAGTGCCCAGGATTTGTACACATTTCCCCACCGAAGCGCCTGGGCTGCAGAACTGTCCAGGCTATATCCGGCATCCGGGCCAAAGGGCTCCAAGTCCATCTGTGAAGGTCGGTTTCTGAGCAGAAAAAAACCCATAATGGCAATCCCAAGTGTTACGCCTCCAAAAATGTACCAGCACACCCGCCACCCTTCCGGCCCAAAAACAGAGATAGCCATCGGTACAACCGGACCTGCAACAATAAGCCCTAAAGATGAGCCGGTTACCACAACACCTGCGGCCAAACCTCTTCTTCGTGGTGTAAACCAGGAAGTCAACAGTCCGACCACCGGAATATTGGCGGCTCCGCTTCCAATACCCGTCAATACTCTCCAAATGGTGGCGGAAAAAAAATGGTCGGAAAGGCCCGTAAATATCATTGTCGTTCCGGCAATGCATAACCCGGCCGTAATGACAGCCCTGGGTCCAAAACGTGCCGCCAGTGCGCCACCTAGAACTGAAAGCGTAAGATAACCCACCAGATTCGATGTGGCCATAATGCCCGCCTGAGTATTATCCATATCGAGGCCGCTTTGCATTGTGGGAAGCAACACTGAAAATCCAAACCGGCCAAGACCCAATGAACCGAAAACCACCAGCGTCCCAATAACCAGAATGACCCAGGCATAGTGGAAAAAGCCCTGCCCAAATACCTTCCTCACCTTTTTTGAACCTTCTTCCATTTTTTTCCCGACACCCGAAAAAGTTTTAATTATCCCCTGTCCGAAAACTCTGTTTCTCCCTCTCCCTTTGGGGGAGGGTCGGGGTGGGGGTGAATGATATCAGGAGGTTACCTTTCCCTCCCCCAACCCCTCCCGGAGGGAGAGGAGTTTTCGGACAGGCACT
>SKZT01000109.1 GCA_007127235.1 Desulfobacteraceae bacterium | reverse complement strand
GTTGTTTTATCATCATTTCTGTGTCGTCCCTTCAGGACTCCTTTAATATGAACTTTACCGGGGGTTGAAACCCCCGGCTTTAACATGTCACCCTTCCAGGGTTTTTGTTGAATTCTGCCTGGTTTTTTTATTCATCTGTAGGAACAAAACGAGTATCAATACCCACTGGATTCCTGCTTTCGCAGAAATGACGAAAAAAAACTTGAACATCCAGTGAAAGTATTCAATATCTTGAGCCGATATTCAAGTGATAATATTTGAGTTTTCATGGATTTTGTGGTTGAATGAGGTATAACATATGCAATTTGTTCCGATTATATAAAAATCAGGGGGGTGAAATAATGAACGGTTTTCTTTTACCTGGAACCAATACCAAAATTTTTGTTTTTACGATCTTGCTTTCTGTTTTGTTTTATTCAGGCGCGGCAACCAGTTCGGATAGTGATCATTATCAATCGGAAAGAGAAAAAATGGTCACCGAGCAAATTGAGAAGCGGGGAATAACCGATCAGAAGGTACTGGAAGCCATGCGTAAAACTCCACGCCATCTTTTTGTATCCCAGGCGTTGAGGGGCCGGGCCTATGGGGATTATCCCCTGGCGATCGGGGAAGGGCAGACCATATCCCAGCCTTATATTGTGGCATTGATGACCGAGAGCCTCCGCTTGTCCGAAAACGACCGGGTATTGGAAATAGGTACCGGCTCCGGCTATCAGGCAGCGGTGCTTGCTGAAATCGTAGATGAGGTTTATTCCATTGAAATTAAGGAAAAGCTGTATGAAAATTCATTGGAAGTATTGCAGGAAGCCGGCTATGGGGAAGTGAAAACTCGTCTGGGGGATGGATACTTCGGATGGGAGGAAGCCGCTCCTTTTGATGCAGTCATGATTACGGCTGCTGTCGACCACATTCCACCCCCCCTGTTATCTCAGCTCAAAGATGGGGGTAGGTTGATTCTTCCGCTTGGCAATCCGTTCAGCTATCAGAACCTGACACTTGTGACCCGGCAGGGAGAAGACTACAGTGTCAAACAAGTCACCGGTGTGCTTTTTGTCCCTATGACCGGGCGGGCTTTACAGTGATTGCTTGCCCATGACCTATAGTATCGTATTTCTGATATCCCTTTCTTCCCTTGGATTCCAGGTGCTGCTGACCCGAGTGTTTGCCATAGGACAGTGGAACCATCTTTCTTTCATGGTCATCAGTATTGCCCTGTTTGGTTTTGGTGCCAGCGGAACTTTTCTTTCCATACTGGATACGCGGCGCAAGGGCTGGGAAAAACGGCTGTCCACCCTGGAGCCCTTGAAAATTATCGTCTTGCTCTACAGTTTGACGGTGGTTGCTGCGTTTATGGTCCTGAACAAATTGCCACTGGACTACTTTCGTTTGCCCATTGAGCCTCTCCAGGCAGTATACCTTCTTTTGTCTTACCTGATATTATCTGTTCCGTTTTTTTTGACCGGAAGTGTGATTTCTATCGCTTTTGCCGCTTTTTACAAAAGTGCAGGAATGGTCTATTTTTTTACCATGAGCGGTTCGGCACTGGGTGCGATAATGCCGTTGCTGTTAATTCCTTTTTTTGAAGAAGGTCAGCTGGTGATTTTGTTTGCGTTGATGCCGCTTGTTTTTCTTTTTGTGCCGCCTGGCAAGGACATGGAACCTGTTAATGCCAAAGGCATTTTACTAATGGGGGCTGCATTGGCCATCGCGGCCATCGGGTTTTATATTGTATTTGCCGACAATGGCCGGCAGGTTAAAATCGTGCCGTCACCATATAAAGCCTTGAGCCAGATGCTGAAATTTCCGGACACAAATATCGATCGGTCGGTATCCGGGATAAGGGGAAGAATCGATATTGTGGATAGTCCCTATATTCGATTTGCTCCTGGCTTAAGCCTGAAATATCATGAAAGGCTTCCGAAACAATGGGCCGTTTATCAGGATGCCGATTCGCCCTATATTATTTATGACATAGCAAGCTCTGAGGATATGGAGTTTGCGAAACACTCCCTCTCCTTTGCCGGCTATATGATGGCTCCACAACTTTCAGATGTGCTGGTGCTTCAAAATACGGGAGGGGCGGCTATTGTTTATGCCATGGCAGCAGAAGCTGAAAATATAACCCTTGTGGAACCACATCCTGAACTGGCAAAAATTGTCTCTGAAAGTTACTTTGTTGATGTGGTCAACAGCAATCCCCGTGAGTTTCTGGCTCAATGCCGCCAAAAATATTCAGTCATACACCTGGAGAGCCTGGGACCATCCATTCCCGGCACAGCTGCTTTGAATCAGGAATATTCTTTGACAGTCAATGCTTTTATAAACTACTTGAGCCGTCTGCAGGACAACGGTGTTATTATTATATCCGGAAAACTGCTTCTTCCACCGGCAAATACAATCCGGCTATATGCCGCTGCTTATGAAGCCCTGCAATATGCCGGTAAAAAAAAGCCTGAAGACCATATGGCAATGTTAAGAAACTGGGACAACTTTACCCTGATCATTTCTGATACTCCCATAAAGGATAGCGAGCCTCTCACCCATTTTGCGCAATCCATGAATTTCGATCTGGTTTATCTTCCCACATTGGAAAAAAAGCAGGTCAACCGGTTTAACCAATTTGAATACCCTTACTATTATGAAGCCCTCCAGTCTTTACGGGATGCATACCTGGCGGGAACGGAAAGCCGGTTTTTTAAACAATATGTTCTTGATATCGCACCCCAGTGGGATAACCGTCCATACCCGAACCGGTTTATGAAGTGGTCACAGCTTTCGGAACTGTACCAAAGTACCGGAAGCCGTTTTTATGGACTCCTGCTTTCCGGAGAAGTGGTAGTGACGGTGGTCTTTGTGGAAGCTCTCTTTGTGGCGTTTTTTTTGTTGGGGCTTCCGATAATATTTATATCACGGGGAAAACCGAAGCCCCGGGCGCATCATCTGGTTTTTTTTCTGGGCATTGGTGCCGGCTTTATGTTTACGGAACTCTACTTTATCAAGCAGTATATTTTTCTGTTCGGAAGTCCCACTATCAGCTTTACGGTGGTACTCTCAGCAATCATGATTTTTTCAGGAATCGGCGGATTTATATCCCAGAAATTGAATCAAACCCATTTGAAATGGGCCCTTATATGTCTTTCCTGTCTTTTTATCGGCTTTTATTTGGGTTTTTCCATTATTTTGGAAACACTCCTGGGTCTTTCCACTGTCAGCCGCTACGTCACAGCGTTTTTAATTCTTTTACCGGTGGGACTGTTAATGGGAATTCCCTTTTCCATCGGGATGCGTCTGCTTTTGGAAACCCCAATGGATCGGGCATATGCCTGGGCCACCAACGGTTGCGCTTCGGTATTGACCTCCATTGCTTCCGCTCAGGTCGCTATCAGTCAAGGTATTCCTCTCATTATCATTTTGGCAGCTGTGGCTTATTTTCTTGCACTTCTGGGGTTTGTCAAGGTGCGTGGTTCGTAAAAGGTTAATTCTTGATTTTTTGTTCAACTTTGGTTAATTAGAGATATTCTGGTTATAACGGATTTGGGGGTAACTTGTTGAAGGAGTGCAAAAGCTGTGCTTTTGCATTTTTTTCTCTTTGCCATGCTTTGCGTGGGAACTAGGGTATAAAAACTAAAGGAGAAATAATTTGATGACCACAATGAATGATCTGGTATTGATTTATGTAGAAGACAACCCCATGGCCTTTGCCAGGGTTGAGGATATTCAGCCGGATATCAAAAACGGCTGGTTTCAAATCAAACTCCTTATACTGCAAATCCCTCCAACTCTGGTTACCTGGATATTGAGAGATGCTTATATCAATGGTGAAGAATACACCATGGGGGGACAGAAAATGCGGTTAGAAAAAGTAGTGGTCCCTGAAAGCATTCCAAAATCAGGTGAAAAAGAACCGGGAAAAAAAGAATCCGATGATTTTGGCCAGCAAAAGGCCAAAGATACAAAATCGAAGGTGATTTCTCTGGCCGACCTTAAGGGGCATGGTAAAAAATAATTTGGTCATTCACCTCACAATGGCCGGTGCGTAAAAGGTCTGGCGTTGGCTCCGGAGAAGTCGGCCAAGACATGCCCGTTGCCGAAAAGCCTCCATTTATATATGAGTAATCCCTCCAGCCCTACAGGTCCACGAGCATGTATTTTGTTGGTGCTGATACCGACCTCGGCACCCAGCCCGAAACGGAATCCATCGCTGAAACGGCTGCTGCAGTTAAAAAATACATCGGCCGAATCCACCAAATCCATGAATTTCAAAGCTCTTGATTTGTCGCCGGTAACAATGACATCTGTGTGGCCGGAACCGTAGGTATTGATATGGCTGATGGCATCATCCAGTGTGTTGACCACCTTGACTGAAACGATTAAATCAAGGTATTCGGTGCGCCAGTCTTCTTCGGTGGCTTCTTTGGCATCTATAATTTTCCGGGTTTCACTGCATCCTCGAATTTCCACATTTTCGGTTTCCAGAGCCTTCTTCATCGCGGGTAAATATGTGACTGCAATATCTTTATGAACCAGGATGGTTTCAACCGCGTTACATACAGCCACGTACTGGCATTTGCTGTCATATGAAATTTTTACGGCCATGGTTATATCTGCCGCGCTGTCGATATATACATGGCAGATGCCATCGGCATGACCCAGAACGGGGATATGGGTATTTTTCATAATATACTGTACAAAGGCATTGCTTCCCCTGGGGATGATAAGATCGATATATTCATCCAGTGCCAGCATCTGGGTTACATCGGTCCTTGTTTCCAGCAAAGTCAGCCATCCCCTGGGAATGCCTGCTTCCTCACTTGCTTTGGCAATAATGTCAGCAAGAACCTTGTTGGTTTCCAGCGCTTCATTTCCGCCTTTTAAGATAACCGCATTGGCGCTTTTCAAACACAGCGCTGAAATTTGAACCAGAGCATCCGGTCTGGATTCAAAAATGACCCCGATAACCCCGATGGGGCAGCTGACCTTGTAAAGTTCAAGGTTTTTATCCAATTCCATGGCACGCAATGTTACACCAACCGGATCTGCCATGGCTATCAGGCTTTCGATTCCAGTGCAGGCTTCCTCAATTTTGCCTTCATCGAATTTCAGCCTTTTCAATAAAGGGGCTGCAAGGTTACTTTCCCTGGATCTTTCAATATCGATCCGGTTGGCTTCCACCAAAGCCTTGGAGTTTTTTTTCAATGCCTCGGCAATATGTTTCAAGGCGGTATTTTTGGTCTCACTTTTTACGGCGCTCATCAAGTTGGAGGCTTTTTTGGCCAGTATAGATTTTTGCTTGATATCCATTTGTTATTCCTGATGTTAATCAATTGGTTGAAATAAAAGTTATCCGTCAATTTAAATCTTTCATACACCAAACCGGTGACGAATTCAAAAAATTTTTAAGTTCCTTGAAGAAAGTGCACTTTTCAGATATAAAATCATGAAATTCAGGCATTCTTACAATTGTTTGAGGAGACTCAATGAGCGCTAAAAAGAAAAAGAAATCCGGAAATAAAAAATCATCTGCACGGGACCTTTCTATGCTTAACAAAGAATTAAATGCTTTTTCGGAATCCCAACATTTGTCCGATGAAGAGTTGATTAAAGATATTTTATATCTGCTGAGAGCATCTCCTGAGTCTCTTAAAAGCCCCCAGAAGGCCACCGAGACTTTAGTTAATGCTGCATTGCCGTCTGTGGAAATTTCAGGCGAGCCCGAATTTGAAAAGGTTACAGGAAATCCTTTCAGGTGCAAATCGATTTTTTCAGAGGTGATCGAAAGCATGGATGTCAACTGGGAATCTTTCGAGGAGCTTCCGCGCCCTGTTGCCGACTCAATCCACACTCAGATTTTGGAGCAAATCATTCCCCGGTTTTTTACCACTTCCCTGCGGTTTGAGACTATAGAAGGACTGAAGAAATACCGGTTAAGAAAAAAGCGGGCAGGAGAGAAAATGGACACTGCTGTGGCTGCCGCCCTTGAACTGATACTGAAAAATGAAGAAAATGAAGCGCTTTGGCCAAAGATCGGCTTATTGCAGGGTATTGTTCAAAATAGTCTTAATCTTGCAGATGATTTTGATGCCACTATGATGGAAGCCCTGGACGAAAGAGAAATCCAGGAAATAAAAAGCCTTGACCTTCCTCAAGAAGAAAAGCAGGCTGCGATTTTAAATGTAATCTTTTCGAAAGTAAAAGATAAACCTGAAGTCAGAGAGGGTTTTGTCCAATTGATCATTGATGGTTTTGAAGAGGGCCGGAAAGCCATTCTTCAAGGTAAACTCAATCTGGGGCTTTTGACCATCGATGAACTTAATAAAGTCTCCGAAGTTATAATCAAGGCAATCGGTCCGGTTGGTGAAGATCAGTTGACGGATGTAGAAGCTTTCTTTGCAGAATTGGATGAAAATAAAAAAACACAATTGATTTCAGCATTGGACATTTTTACACAGGAAACATTTACCCCTGAAAAGCTGAAACAAATTACCCGGAAACTGGATGCCGTGGAAAAAGAAGCCGAAGATATAGGTCAATGGATGGTTTTTATTATGATGCTTAGAAATATCTTAATACAAGAAAATATATTGGAAAAACAAAAAACTCTTTTGCATGAAATCATCTTTGGAGAGTTGGCTTCATTTAAGGGAAATGCGCCCTCATCATGAAATATCCGGATTATGAAATATCCGGCATAAGGTGACTCTTAATAATCAACTACCCCAACTTTTTGAGAAGCTAAATCGCTTTTTCCCCTTGCATTTTTTTTATGAAATCATTAAATAAACCGGCTGTTGTACTAACTTAGTTGGATAAAATTATCTTTACAGGAAGGAACTGCTATGAATATCAACCCGTTGGCCCAGGAACTAAACGCAATTATTAAATCTGGTAATTCACATCTGATGGAAATGTTTTCCAAAACCGGCAGACGTCTTTTTTTTCCTAAGGGTATTTTAACACAGAGTGCGGAAGCCCGGCAAAAAGCCTATGATAAATTTAATGCCACCATAGGCATTGCGACGGAAAGCCTGCACACCATGCATCTTCCCTCTGTGATGAAAAGTATTCAGGGCCTGAGAACCAGCGATACCCTGACATACGCCCCTTCTTTCGGAATCCTTGGGCTTCGGCAAGCCTGGAAAGATGCTATGATTAAAAAAAATCCAACCCTCAAGGATATAAAAACCAGTCTTCCCATCGTTACCAACGGCATTACTCACGGAATCAGTGTTTTTGCAGATATGTTCCTTGATCCCGATGATGTTGTGATTTTTCCAGATAAAATGTGGGGAAACAACAATTTAATCATGTCAGTAAGAAAAGATGCCCAGATCAGCAATTATCCCTTTTTTTCCGATGCAGGCGGCTTTAACATTACCGGTTTTGAAGCGGCAGTAAGAAAACATGCCCATAATAATTACAAGGTTATTGTATTCTTGAATTATCCCAACAATCCTACAGGATACACCCCCACGGATGCGGAAGGAAAAAAAATCGTTGAAGTTTTAACCCGGGTGGCTGAGGAAGGCACCAATGTAATTGCTGTCACCGATGACGCCTATTTTGGTTTGCGATATGAAGATTCCACCCTGAAAGAATCTCTTTTTGCACATCTTTGCGACCGGCATCCGCGCATGCTGGCGGTAAAACTTGATGGGGCCACAAAGGAAATGTTCGTGTGGGGCCTCAGAGTCGGTTTTATTACTTTCAACACTGTGATTAACGGCGATCCAAACCCCTTTTATGATGCCCTTGAGCGAAAAACGGCGGGAGACATTCGAGGCTCCATTTCCAATGCCAGCCACCTGAGCCAATCCATTGTGCTTCGGGCAATGCTTCATCCGGATGAACTCGATCGGGAGCGTGAGAAAAATGTTGCGATTTTAAAATCCCGGGCGAATAAGTTAAAAGAAATCCTGGCCAATCCTAAATATGATGATGTTTGGGAAATGTATCCTTTTAATTCCGGCTATTTTATGTGTTTGAAATTAAAAACCGTCGATGCAGAAGCGCTCCGGGTACATCTTCTGGATCAATACCGTGTGGGTACCATTTCCATTAATCCCACAGATCTTCGCATCGCTTTTTCCTGCGTTGATGAAGAAAACCTGGAAGAACTTTTTGAGGCGATCTACATGGCGGCAAAAGATTTGGAGGCCCAAAAAGAGTAAAAGCACCTTAACCCATAATTAGCAGTGCCTGTCAGGAAACTCCTCTCCCTCTGGGAGGGGCTGGGGGAGGGAAAGATAACCTCCTGATATCATTCACCCCCACCCCGGCCCTCCCCCAAAGGGAGAGGGAGTATAGGCGTTTCCGGACAGGCACTAATTAAAAATTAAACACAAAATTCCCCCCACTGCAATTTTCCTCCAAGCAATTCCTTAATTCACTCTGGATCCGCACAGCCCATTTGTTGACATACAGATCAATTAATGGCATCATATACTTATGATTGTAGCAGATCAGAGGGAAATAAAAAAAATCACATAATATTGTTGTAAAGACTTCACGAAGAACTCTCAGCTGGGCTGGTGCCAATTTTTATTATCCTGCCTGACATCCAAAAAATTGCCGGGGGAAAACCTCTGCCAGCTTTTCGGAGGCAAGATGCGTTCTAATATAAAAGAAATCCCGCTGGTATGGCTTGCAGCATCCACATGTACCGGGTGCACCATTTCTTTGTTAAACTCTGCAGCTCCCACTATCAAAAACATATTGATCGATCCCATTGTTCCGGGTGTTCATATCAACCTTCGTTACCATCGAACCATTATGGGCGGTTCCGGAACCAAGGCAGTCAAGGTTTTGAAACAAACCTCTTCTGAAAAGAAAGGGCGCTTTGTTTTAGTCGTCTCAGGGGCTATTCCCTGTGGTGATACCGCCACCTGTTGCCTTATGGCAGAGGATAACGGTAAGCCAGTAACTGCCGAGGCGCGGTTTGAAGAACTGGCGCAAAACGCCATGGTAATTCTGGCAATGGGCACCTGTGGATCATTTGGTGGCATTGCAGCAGCCGCACCCAACCCCGCTGGTGCGCAACCTTTAAAAAAGATACTCGAGTCAAAGGGAATCGACAAATTTTTGATAAACATTCCCGGATGTCCGCCGCATCCCGATTGGTTTGTAGGCACACTGACCAGAATCCTGATGAGCGGTTTGCCAAAAAGAGACGATTTGGACCATTTTCTCAGACCGAAAGCTTTTTACGGTAAGCTGATTCATGAGCACTGTCCGCTTCATGCCTGCTTTGAAAAAAGCAAATTCGCCGGAAAACCCGGCGAGGAGGGATGCCTTTATGAACTGGGGTGCAAAGGCCCTATAACTTATGCTGACTGCCCGACACGTCGCTGGAACAGCGGTACAAACTGGGTGATAGGTGCAGGTGCCCCCTGCCAGGGATGCACGCAGCCGGAATTTCCAGATCTGCTCGCCCCTTGCTATGAGAAGCTGAAGGATGTGGATCTGCCAGAGATTGGCACTTCGAAGCTGAGGTGATGAAAATCGTCACAAAATCGGCCTGAAAAATCCTCTGGGTTTTGTTCCGTTGCATAGTCCTTGGATATCAGGTGTCAGGTTTCGGGTTTCAGGTATCTGCAATTTGTATTCT
>SKZT01000089.1 GCA_007127235.1 Desulfobacteraceae bacterium | reverse complement strand
TATGCAAGCGCAGGCAATGCAAAAAAGTTGAGGCATAAATTGCAGGCGCAAATTATTCACATTATAAAAACATTTTGCTTCTGCATAATGCGGTGCAGGCGGATAAATCCGCCGGAGTGTGCGGATGAATCCGCACCTACAAGTTTATTGAACCCTTATCTTAATGCCGTTGCAACCTGTGTATCAACATGCTTGTGTATAACGACAAGGGCGCTGGCCTGGGCTGCATTATGTATTGCCCTTTCAGGCCTCCTTTACCCTGCAACCTGCGAATCCTGCCCTGAAAGGGCTATACATACATAGCCCAGGCCAGCGCCCTGGGTTGACCTGTTTAGTGCCTGCCCGGAAACTTTTCTCCCTCTGGGAGGCGCTGGGGGAAGGAAAGATAACCTCCTGATATTATTCACCCCCACCCCAGCCCTCCCCCAAAGGGAGAGGGAGTATAGGAATTTCCGGACAGGCACTGCTATTTAGTTTTCAGCTCGGCTCGTGCCATTTCGATTGAGGGTACTTCAATATTTTCGATACCCAGTTCGTTGGCTGCAGCCTGGCTCATTGAACGATACATGAGTCGAACGGTTACATCGTAATCACCGTCGGTGGCGTTTATCAGCGGAATATTAAATATCTGTTCATCAGATCCCTTTGCCGGTATCCGGCGGTCATAAGCGATTTCATGGGCCACCCAGCTTTTGGGTGTCAGGTTGCCGTCGGCATCCTTAAAAATCAGCCGGTAAAACACTGCATTTGGGTCGATATGGTTGCCTTCGATTGGGTGTCCCGAGGTGTAAAGCACCTGGTCTGAATCGTCTTTTACAGTGACTTCCAGCCAGATCTTGCGGATATAGGTGACACCTGTGGGAATTTTATGTCCGGCACCGGTGTTATTTATCCGAACCAGAAGCTCAAGGCCGTTGTCGTTTCGGGTTGCATCGGTTTCTATTGTGGCTGCTGCCTTCAGCATTTGCTTTGCCAATTCAGCTTGTTTGTCATTTCCTTCCCGTTGCTGGAAAAAGACGCTGCCTCCCTGAAAAAAGTGAGTGGCCACATGATCCCTTTCCTTCCCCGTAGTGGCGGATTTTCCGGGATTTTTTTCCACTCCGGCCCCCGGTGTCATATGACAGTCCTGGCAGCGTATTCCCTGCTCGGCGTAAGGGCCGTCTTTCCAGTCGTCGTATGTGTCGATGACAACTGCTCCGGTAACCGGATGGACCACATTGTGGCATGCGCCGCAAAAGGCGGCATCCGTGTGTATTTCTGAGAATTGAACGTCATGAAACCTTGATTCGCCGTCACCCCTGGGACCTCGCTTGACTCTTCCCGGCTCCGAGATGGTGTTGACGTTTACAGTTTCCACAACCTCTTTTACTGTGTGGCAGTAATCGCATGAGATGCCTTTTGTGGAAGTCTCATCAAAAAGGCTTCCATCGGGTGGCGGCAACTGCCCGGTGCGACGGGCGATCGGCGCATGGCATTCTCCGCAGAAAACATCCGTAAACCCTTCTGTCTCATAACTGGCCTTCAGGTAATCCGGCTGGTAAAAGGGGTCTTCCCAGGCAAAGCGATGCTTGCTGTTAAACCATGCCAGGTAGATATCCCGGTGGCATCCCCTGCAGCGGGAAGGGTCTTCAAAATCCCCGGCTTCAAAGAGATTGGCTCTGTCGGTTTCCGGATCAGGCGAGTTTGCGGGGACCGCTTCTTGAGGCTCATGGTTGTTATTTTTTGCCAGTATTACCGGCGTATCGGGATCAACATTCGGATGAGAGCGGTAAACGTTTCTGCCCGCACTTTCACCAATGAGGCCCATGGGAAAAGTTACATAATGGCTCCGGTTGCTTGCATGATCGTCAAATATAGATAAGGCGATGGTGTGACCACTGTTTGGATCAAACGCATGGTCGGTGGTTTTTTTGTCCTCCAACTGAACAACCCGGTCCCGCACGAAAATTATGTCATAAGTACCTTCATTCCAACCGGCAAAGCTCTTGAGGGTGGCCCTTGCACCTTTAGCCTCCTGTAATGCTCTTCTTGGTACCAGGTCGCCTTCGCGCAGAAGACTGTCACCCAGAAGATCTCCTTTTGAGGCGATAACTTCTCCATTGTAGGTCACATCATGGTTTAATTGAAAGTCCTTTTTGTCGGCGTTCCACGTGAATAAATCATCGCTTGTCAGATGCACGGCGTTTTTATCATTACCCTCCGTAATGAGCGGACCGTGTCCGTTTCGCATTCTTTCCGCCAGTTCATCTTCATTAATTGCCCAGTACCCCGTAATCCGGGCATCGTAAATCCAGAGCATATGGTTGTTGTATGATTGATCCGGACGGTTGTTGAACCAGTTTTGGACACCGCTTTCGGCCCATCCTTCTGCATCGATATATTGGTTGTTGTGGAGCCGGTAGGGATGGATAAAATCAGCGGAAGCCCGGCCCATGGGAACAGAACGTCCTGTGCGTGCCTGCCAGAGGTCAATGAAATTGCCCTTTTCCACATCCGGGATGACAACTTCCGCAAGGTAAGTTTCAAAAGTCCCGTCACCGGCGGGAAACCTTGTTCCAAAGTGTTCACGGGGATTGCTGTCCTTGTCAACATCCCGGCTTCTTAAAATGTAGTGGCGCAGATCACTTTCACTCATACCATCTTTGCCGAGTATGGGATCACTGTCAAAATCATGGTTTTGGACTTTTTCCAGGTCATGGGGCATGTTGCGCATGTCATCGTGGCAGGCTATAAAACACCCGTGGGCGTTGAAGCTTCCTCCCAAGGGATCTGTCAGGTTCATTGAGGCGGGAACACCCATCACCGCCAGTCGATCCTCATAGTTGAACCGGCTGTCGGGTTTTAACTGGTCAACGTGATCGATTTCAATTTCGGAGGGTCCTGCAATGCGGCCCAATGCCTCGCTGGCGAAACCTTCTCCATCATATCGGTAGGTCTGGTGTGCAATCACAGGCCCGGCAGAGTCGGCCAGACCACGGCCACTTGCATCTGTGTCGGATTTCCACCTGGCATGAAGATACAGACGGTCTTCATCATAGGCTGCCCGAACTCTTATTTCACGGGTTTTTGGCTTTTCATAGCCGCTTTCCATACCAAGATCGGTCCTGCCATGCCAAGGCTGCTCAAGACCACCTTCGTAATGGCAGGAGACACAGCTGATTGTGTCGGAAATTGCATAAGCACCGCTAAGATGGGCTTGCTCGGCATCTTTATGGTACCCACTGGGTCCTTCCCGCCCGCTCAGCCACTGGTAAGTGGCCTGGTTCGGGTAAAAGGCAGTAACATCGGTCCACTCTCCCCACTCAATCTTTTGGATGCGTTTTGCCGTATCAAACCATGAAGGATCCGTGATTGCCAAAAGGTTCCAGGTGCTGTTATCATTCACGGTCTGCGAAGGATTGGAAGAATTGTAAGAAGGATTGTCGGAAATGGTCACCTCGTGCTCGGAACCGCATGCGATAAAAAAAACCATCATCATGGCGGTTGCGGGCAAAATAATGAATTTTTGAAAAAACCGTCGGTTTTTTACTGCACAATTGGTCTTTTCCGTTTTGTTTTTCATGCGGCTGCTCCTTTTAATTTTTCATTTCCTGGTTTATAAGTGTCAAGCTAACTTTAAAAAGATTTGGAAACCTCCGGATTTTTCAAATTAAGATGTTCCAATAAAAAATTGACGATTTCAAAAATTTGTTCCGTGTGAAATTGCGGCACTCCCCAGTCAGGGTGAGCATCGCTGACAACCGCGATAAGATGAGGGTCATCCTTACAGGCCGGTTCCTTTTTTAGTTCGGGCCTGAAAATTTCGATTTTTGGAAGTCCTGATCGTTTAAAACCCTCCACCAGTACGATGTCCAAACCTGCAAGGAAAGGGACTAACTCCTCCGGCTGATGGTCATGATCCACATCTCTCACCATGCCCACCTGGGTCGGGGAAGTGACGATCGTTACCGATGCACCGGCTTGTTTATGGCGCCAGCTGTCTTTGCCGGGGTGATCAAGGTCAAATCCATGAGCATCGTGTTTGATTGTTCCGACTCGAAAACCTCGTTTTTTGAGTTCAGCAACCATCTTCACTGTAAGAGTTGTTTTACCCTGACCTGAAAAGCCTACAACTGCGATCATCGGAGGAATATGGCTATCCGTTATGTCCAGGGAGCCCTCTCTGTGGCGGGAAATACTTTTGACATTTTTAAGGTTCACACGGGCCTTCCTTTCAGCCGGCTTTAGCTTTGGTATAATGACATAGCAGGTTCATGAAAATCCATTCGTTAAAAAAATCCATAAAACGTGTTTCGCTAATATATAAAACCGTTGCCATGGAATCAACTTTTAATTTGCGTGGAAACAACCGAAACACTGCGGGACCGGAATGCGAAAGTTGTACTTTCGCATATCCGGCTGCAAGCCGCTTCATCTAACTTCTTGTATTGATACATGGTTTCCGGGTTCAGATTACGGGAATCCCCTTATGTTATTTATCTTCTTTTAGTCTTATTGTTAAAAAATCGTACGATAGCGTATTTGGCGCGTAAAAATTATTCCGGTTACGCCGACATTTTTTATATTCGTCCCTACGGACCTTTTGATATCCCGAAATACGCTATACAAGCACCTTACATGTGGACGTTGAAAGAATAAACCAATGCGGCTGCTCTGGATTGACATTTTAAAAATACTGGCGATCTTCGGAGTCATCCTGTTGCATGTATCCGCCCCATTACTGGTTCCCTTCGAGGTGTCCCTGGAGTGGTGGACCGGAAATGTCTACGATTCGCTGAGTCGATGGTGTGTACCCCTTTTTGTTATGGTGAGCGGTGCCCTGGTGGTTCCGGGGGCGGAAAAGCTTCCGCTTTGGCAATTTCTGATTGGCCGGATGAGAAAAATTTTAATTCCCTTTCTGGTCTGGAGTGCCATATATTTTTTCTACCGAATCCATTTCAAGGGGGATGATTTTACCGTTTCCGGATTTTTTCCGATGCTGTTCACCGAGCCGATATATTATCATCTCTGGTTCATCTATATGCTGATTGTTCTATATCTGTTCGCACCGCCGGTAAGCGCATTTTTAAACGAAGCACCGGAAAAGCATGCCTGGTATTTAATCGCACTCTGGTTTTGCTGGGCCTCTCTGCTGCCCATTGTGCATACACCGTTGGATATTGAAACGTATTTCAACCCCGGTTTGGACGATTATTCAGCGCTCAAACTCTCCGGCTACTTCCTTCTCGGTTGTATGCTCAAAGACCGTCGTGTCCGATCTAAAGGACACTTGTCCATTGTGCTGACCGTATTTGTGGTCGCCGCGGCTGTTACTATCATTGGGACCTATTTGATGAGCCAAAACAGGGGGGAATTCCACCCCTTTTTCTATAAATATTTCAGTGTTAATGTCGTGGCCATGACCCTTTCTCTTTTTCTCTTCATAAAAAGCATCTTTTATACCCGAAAGGAAACCACCGAAACAGGAAAGGAGCGAATCAGGATGAATTCACCAAAATTTTTGCAAAAAATCGGGATGAGTGTTTTCGGGGTCTATCTGATTCATGCGTTGGTTCTGGAACTTCTTCGGGACGGGCATCTCGGTTTTATCATTGATCATAACAGTGCCTTTGGTTTGCCCATTCCACTATGGGCCGGGATTCCAGTGTTTACAGTGAGCATTTTCGTTTTTTCACTCCTGCCGGTTTTGTTTTTTCGTTCAATTCCCATTGTAAGGGGCATAATGACATGAAGCGTTCAAAATATTTTCTCAACTATCTGGTTTCCTTTTTCGGCGTTCTGTTCATTTTTGGTTTATGGTCTAAAGAGGAGCCCGATATCCAGTTCGTCTCGGAGTACATCTCGTTTACGCAAATAGCGAGGCTTCCCCTGCTTGATCTTTCCAAACGGGAGGCATGGCAAAAAGCCGCACCCCACGTTGTTGAAATTACGATTCCGAGGGAGGGGGAAGAGCCCGATCAGCCTGCACTCTGGTTTAATTCAGGTACGAAAAGCCAGAAACCGCTTCTCATGGTGCTCCATAGCTGGAGTGCTGACTATCTTCAACATTTTGGGATTCCTTATGGGGTGTTTGCCGGGAAGAATGACTGGGTTTTTATTCATCCCAATTTTCGCGGCAAGTTTGATAGTGAGGATGCCACGGCCTCTGAAAAAGCAGTTTCCGATGTCCTTCTTGCCCTTGATTACGCAAAAGCACATGCGTTGGTGGATGAAAGACGGGTATACATGGCAGGATTTTCCGGTGGAGCCATGATGTCCCTCATCATGGCGGGGCGGTATCCGGAAAAATTTACTGCTGTTTTGGCGTGGGTACCGATATACGATCTGAACGATTGGTATGACACTGTGATTCAATCCGGGTACGAGTATACCGACAATTACCAAAAAGACATCGAAGCTTCCTGCGGCGGAAATCCCCGAACAGACGACAAGGCCAGGGAAGAATGCCGGAAGCGGAGCCCTTCAGCCTATCTTTCCGGGACCCGGGGAAAGGATGTCCGGGTGTTTGTCAGTGGTGGGGTTCGGGACCCCTTTGTTCCGCCCTCACACGCCATACGAGCTTTCAATGATCTTGCAGACGATAATGACAAAATATCGGAGGATGATTACCGTTTTATTGATAAAAACCAATCCCTGCCGGAAGGACTCCGGGGATATGAAGAAGAAAATAGTTTTTTTGAGGAAGCCGAACTACCGGTCGTTTTCACGAGAACATCAGGAAATGTTGTCATATTCCTTTTTGATGGCGGTCACGATATCGTTTATAATAAAGGATTTAAATGGCTTTCGAAACAAAGCCGTTGAGTCAAAAAAATATTCAAAGGAAAAACATGCCATACAGTTTTGAAATAAAAAAATCTTTCACCATAGTATCGTTCATTCTTTCAACTTGGGCGGTTATCGCTTTTTTTCTGTCCCAGACGGCAATTTCTCAGGAAACGGCCGATATTTACGAAAATCTCGCACTCGTAAAGGTAGAAAAGGAAATGGGGGAGATTTCTGTTTTCGAAAAGCAGCTGATCAGAGAAGGTCTTATCGATGTTGGCCTTCTGGATCCGACCATTATGGTCGATCTGAAATACGCCAGAGAGGATAATTTTATGGGTGTGAATGTCTATGGCGATTTCACCTGCGCCTATCTTCAATCCGAAGCGGCCTGGAAGCTTGTCAGGGCCAGCGAAATCCTTCGTGAACGTTATCCCCACCTTCGCATTCTGGTGGGTGATGCTCTCAGGCCCCGGTCTGTACAGTACATGATGTGGAAACTCGTGGAAAATACACCCATGCAGCCGTATGTGGCAAACCCGGAGTCAGGATCCATGCATAACTTTGGTGCGGCGGTAGATGTGACTCTTTTCAATGTGAAAACCGGGAAAAAGCTCGATATGGGAACTCCTTTCGACTATTTTGGCCCCCTGGCCCAACCCAGATTGGAAGCCCGGTTTCTTCAGGAAGGCAAGCTGAGCAAAGACCAGATTGAAAACCGCCTCATTTTAAGAAATGCAATGGTAGATGCGGGTTGGTATCCAATCAATATCGAGTGGTGGCACTTCAATGCTTTTCCCCGGGATTATATCCGGAGAAATTATTCGATTATCGAATGACTTCTTTGTCTGTTCATAAAATATACCCAAGGAGGATTGCTATGGTTAAAAACACCTATAATTTTGGAGAGGAAGATGCCCTGTTAATTATCGATGTGCAGAAAGACTTTTGCAAGGGAGGAGCTTTGGCTGTGCCGGAAGCCGAGGAGATTATACCGGTAATCAATGAATTGATCCGGGAAGCTGAAAAAAAAGAAATCAGGATTTATGCCTCCCGGGACTGGCATCCTCTTGAGCACATCAGTTTTCAGGAACGCGATGGCCAATGGCCGCCGCACTGCATTCAGGATACGGAAGGTGCCGAATTTCATCCTGATTTAAATTTGCCGGAAAATACCATTGTGGTCACCAAGGGTGTTCGTTTCGATCAGGATCAGAGTAGTGCTTTTGATAAAACCGGTCTGGCATACCAAATGAATCAGGAGGGGATCCGTTGCATATGGATGGGAGGTCTGGCACTGGATGTCTGTGTTTTGCAATCTGTTACGGATGCCTTGAAAGCCGGATTCCAGGTAAAGTTGATCAAAGCCGCCACCAGACCCGTTGATCCCGACAAAGGCCGGCAAGCCATTGAGGATATGGCCAAAGCCGGTGCCCAAATTATTTGAGGTTGTCCTGTTGATGCAAAAAGACTTGTGCTCAATTGTAGGTGCGAATTCATTCGCACAATGTGAACCCTGTTGTCAGTTATAGAGCCTATTACCGTTTGCACGGAGAAAAAGTTAAATCCGTGCCGGATTTTAAGTGCGAATGAATTTGCACCTACAGAAAAACCCGATAGTTTAAGGATGGATATTATAAGGAAGCATAATGGAAAATGAAACAAAGCCGAATGAGGTGCCTGTTAAAATTTTGAAAATCACAATGCCCGTGCCGGGCATGGAAAGTGCCCAGAGTGCCAAAATTGTGAGCCATTCGCTGAAGCGGCTGGATGGTGTTCAGGCAATACATATCGATATTGCCCAACAGCGTATAGAAGTGGATTACGACAGTGAAGAAATTGACCCGGAGGATATCCGCGATGCCGTGGAGCGCGCCGTAAAGGAGAGTTCCGAGAAGGAGAGTCCTGAAAAAAGCGGTGCCGGCGAGGTGCGAAATATCCAGTTGACGGTGCCTGACATGGGTTCGGACCACTGCGCGGGGATTGTACGCGACAGCCTGAAGCGGTTGGAGGGTGTCGGTGAGATTAAGACCAACATTTCCAACCACAAGGTCAGCGTGGCCTATGAGCCGGAAAAGACTGACCCGGATGCCATCCGCAGCGCGGTGGAGAAAGCCGGTTACGAGGTGACTTCGGTTTCCGGGGATTCGGAGTCCGGACCCGTCAGGTTGGTGGTGCCCGGTATGGGTTCCGATCACTGCGCCGGTTTGGTAAAGAACTCCCTCAAGCGCCTGGACGGTGTGGGGGAAATCCGAACCAACATCTCCAATCACCAGGTAGTCGTTCAACGAAGTGGCGCTGGTCCATCACCCGATGAGATGAAGGCCGCTATTGAACGAGCCGGCTATGAGGTTACCTCTGTAACCACGGAGGATGAACCCGATGAGGCCGACGGCGAGGAAGCATACCTGGTCCGGGCCTGGCGACGGTTCTGGATCGCCGCGGTGCCGACCACGATTATCATGGTACTGATGATGGTGCATATGTTCGTACAGGAGGTACCCGGTTATTTGGCCATCATTGCGATCCTGGCTTTTCCGGTGGTGTTTTTGTATGGCGGATGGGCCACCCATGTTTCAGCCTGGCGGTCGCTTACCAACCTTACTGCCAATATGGATGTACTCATTTCCATGGGCAGCCTGCCGCCTTATATTCTCGGCCTGGTAGGATTTATTTATCCCATGACTTCATTTATCGAGATGGCTGCCACCATCATGACCTTCCACATGCTTGGCCGTTATCTGGAAAATCGTGCCAAAGGCCGGGCCTCACAGGCGATTCGCAAATTGCTTACCGTGGGTGCCAAGACCGCGCGTGTATTGCGCGACGGAGAAGAAGTGGAAGTGCC
>SKZT01000054.1 GCA_007127235.1 Desulfobacteraceae bacterium | reverse complement strand
GAAACCTGACACCCGAAACCTGAAACCTGAAACCTGACATCTAAGGACTCTGCAACAGAACAAAACTGCGAGGATTTTTCAGGCCGATTTTGTGTCAATTTTCATCACCCCGGGTTGCGCATGATTTTTCTTGACACATACTCCGACATTTGCAATAGACTGCTTTAAAACCATATTTAATTCAGATCTCCAATGGTAAATGCTGTGCGTGTTATCAAGAAACGGTTGTCATATAGTGCATTTCACCTCTTGCTGTATATTGTGTTTGTGATCTCTGCAACCGGGGCGGCTTATGCTGGTGAGCCGATAGTCGTTGGAATTGTGGTGGATGGTAAAAGCAGTCTCACAGAGCGATATCTCCTGGAAGTTTCGGCTGAACTGAAAGACCTTCTATATGAAGACTATCCTGTTGTATTCAAGCGTCTGCCTTCTTTTTCCGCCCATTGGGATGTTTCGCGTGCCACACAAGCTCTTAAGGCCGCATTGGCTGACCCGGAAACAGATATTGTTCTTTGTGCCGGGATTCTCACCACTCTGGCGGGTGGATCATTTGATGAAAGGCTTCAGAAACCGGTAATAGGCGGTTTTTATCTTGATTCGGAATTTCTCAGACTCCCGGTTTCTGCGCAGGGTGATTCTCTCAAAGAGAATTTTACTTTTATTGCCATCCCGGGACGAATTCTCAGCGATCTGAAAGCATTCGCCCGGCTTCTGGATAGCGGTCCGGTCTATATTGCCTTGGATGAGGCATTGTTCCGGGGTATTGCTGATCTTGAGGATAAAATCGATGGTCTTGCCAGAGAAGTTGGTCTGGAGCTAAGGCTTGTTCCTATGGGGACGGATGCGGACAGCTTTCTGTCACTGCTTCCCGCCAATTCCAGGGCTGTTTATCTGACACCACCGCTTCGGATGGAAAAGGAGCAATGGCAGAAAGTCATTGATGGATTGGCTGAAAGAAAGGTGTTTACTTTTTCGTTTCGGGGAGAACAGGATGTGCGGCTCGGAGTCCTTGCCGGTAACACGCCTGATTTGCGCAAACGGCTTTCGCGCCGAATAGCCTTGCATATTCGGATGATTCTCGATGGCACGCCACCTTCTGAGCTTCCTGTTGGGATTCCCTTATCGGAAGTGTTTTTCCTGAACATGAAGACCGCTTCCCGGATAAACTGGTCGCCGCCCTTCGATCTTATGCTCCAGGCTGTCCTTGTGGACCGGCATGATTCCATTTCCCAGGGAGATCATCTTACCATCAGGGATGCTATGGAAATGGCTATCAAGAACAACCCGTCCAGAGCAGTAGCAGAAGCGGCTTCCATTGTTGCGGAGGAATCTGTGGGGATTGCGAAAAGCGGCCTTTTGCCCCAGGTTTCGAGTGATGCCTCATGGGTGAGGATAGACCGGGAAAGGGCTGAAGCTTCACTTGGCATTTTTCCGATGCGCACTTTTTCCGTAGGCGTTGCCTTGGAGCAGGCGATATTTGACGACTCTATCATAAGCCGATACCGGCAGGCGCGCCGGGCATTGGAAAGTTCCCTGCTTGAGCAGGAAGCAGTGATCCAGGATATCATGCTCGAAGCGGGACTTCGTTATTTGGCACTCCTGTCTGCCGAGGCCCTTTATCGGATCGAACTGGAGAATCTCACACTTACTCAGCGCAACCTGGAACTGGCAAGACTTAGACGGCAAATCGGGGTAGCCGGTCCGGAGGAGGTATTTCGCTTTGAATCTCTTCTTTCCGAAGTCAGAGGCAATGTTATCGGCCGAAAATCGCAGGTTCGAAATGCTGTCACCGGCCTGAACAGGAGCATGGGGATGGATCAGTCCGCAGAGTGGATGACTGTTCCCATGAGCAAGGAGATGGCCATTGAACTTTTTCTGGGTGAGAAGTTCATAAATCTGGTTCAAAATATGGAGTCGTTTGACAGGCTTAGCGCATTTTCCATAGATGTGGCCATGGAAAGACTGCGGATCAGGTCCATGGAGATGCATATTGAGGCACAAAAGATCGAAGTCGGCCGTCTGGAAAGAAGGTTTTATCTCCCTAAGGTCGGCGGAAGTGCCCATTACGAGAGGCGATTAAGTGAAGATCGACCTGCCGCCGATATTCCTTTGCCGGGGGGCATTTCCGGGTTTGACCTGGACCCTGGGCGGGATGATTGGTCACTTGGCATTAAAATATCTTTTCCGCTGTTTGAAGGAGGACGTCGGGTTAAAGAACTGTCTGCTGCCAAGGCTGAATTGAAAGGCCTCCGGGCCGAACTCGACAGATTCAAACAGATCTCCGAGCAAGAGGTGCGGGATCAGTTGAACGCCCTTTATTATTCCTATCCAAATATTAAACTGACCAGGGTGTCTGCTGAAATGGCACGCGAAAATCTGAATGTTGTGAGAGATAAATATGCACGAGGCGCTGTTTCCATTCTTGATCTTCTTGATGCTCAAACTCAGGCGATCGCCCGGGAGCAGGCTGCATCGGTGGCTGTATTTGCCATGGTTTCGGATTTGCTCCGTTACCAGAGGGCCATATCCTGGATGGGAATACTTCGGACTCAGGAAGAAAAAGCGGATTTCAGGGAAAAAATGGAAAAATTCCTGTCTTCGGAAAAACAGGTTGGGTTTACAAATGAAAACCATTAGAGGCGCCTTTGCCGCAGTGGTGATGTTTTTATCGGTGCTGATGGCAGGATGTGGGCAAGACGCCCCCCCGCCGCCATCCGAATCCATTAGACCTGTGGTGGTCCATACGGTAGAAGATGCTGTAACAAAAACAATCAGGACTTTCTCGGGGGCGGCCAGAGCTGAAGTGGAAACTTTCCTGAGTTTTCGGGTTTCCGGAGAGATTGTTGAACTGCCTGCCAAGGTGGGCCTCTCTGTTGCCGGAAACGACGTTCTTGCACGTCTGGACCCCACTGATTTTCGTCTCCAGGTCAAAGAGGCGGAGGCAGGCATGGCTCAGGCGAAAGCGCGATTGAGCCAGGCGAAAGCCGATTATGAACGGGCCAGGATGTTATATGAAACGGATAACATCAGCCGCGCCGAGCTTGATAATGCCCGCGCCGCCTACAATTCATTTCGCGCACAGGTATCTGCAGCCGGGGAGCGGCTTGCGCTGGCAAAGCAGCGCCTTGCTTATACCACACTGAGTTCCCCCATTGATGGGTTGGTGGCTGATGTACCTGTCGAAAATCACCAATCGGTCCAGGCCGGCATTCCTGTGGCCATGTTGATAACCCCCGGGGCAATTCGTTTCGAGATGGGAGTCCCGGACCATCTGGTCCGGGATGTGCAATTGGGTGCACCCGCAGAAGTTTTTTTTGAGTCTTTGCCCCATGTCTCTTTGGCTGCCCGGGTGATCGAGGTAGGGGTTCTTTCAGCAGAGCTTTCCATATTTCCGGTTACCCTCGAGTTCGAAGAAAAAGACCTGCGAATTTTTCCGGGTATGATTGGAGAGGCATCCCTTGCCTTTTCATTGGGGCCGGAGAAAGAGAGGTTTCCATTGCTTCCTCCACAGTCGGTTGTAAATGATCCTCTCAACGGGCCATTCGTATGGGTTGTGGACACGGAAAACATGACAGTTTTCCCAAAGCCTGTTAATATTGGGGACTTGCAGCAGGAAGGGGTCATGATTCGTGAAGGACTTCAGCCTGGTGACCTTGTGGTTATCCGCGGCGTTCATCGAATAAAGGAAGGCCAAAAGGTTTTTATTCTCGAGGAAAATATCCGGTGAATGCGGCAGACTTGGCAATCAGAAACAGTCGTACGTTTACTTTCCTTATTCTCCTGATTGTCATCCTTGGAGCAGGCAACTATCTTACCATGCCCCGGCTCGAAGATCCCGAGTTTACCATGCGCACTGCTATTGTTATTACAAATTTCCCCGGTGCCGCTCCCATGGATGTGGAACGGCTGGTGACCGATAAGCTGGAAAAACAAATACGGCAGCTTCCGGAAGTCGAAAGGGTTATTTCCGAATCCAGAAGCGGGCTTTCCATCATCAAAGTAGAAGTATTCGACCGCTACATGGACATGGATCCCATCTGGCAGGATCTTCGCAACAAAGTCGAAGACACCTTGCCTCTTTTGCCGGAGGGAGTTATCGGTCCCAGAGTGAATGACGATTTCGGGGATGTTTTCGGCATCGTTGTTGCCCTGACCGGCGATGGATATACCTATCGCGAACTCAAGGATGTGGCTGATAATATCCGGGATGAGCTTTTAAAGGTAAAAGATGTGGCCAAGGTTGAAATCTGGGGAGAACAGGAAGAGCGCATATATATAGAGTTTTCCAACGCCCGGATGGCCAGGCTCGGTGTTGACCCGGCCTTTGTTATGCAATCCATTCAAGCCCAAAATGCTGTTGTTCCCGGGGGAAGCGCCTTGTTAGGGTCTGAAAGAATTACTATCGAACCCACGGGTGAGTTCAAAAGCATCGATGACATCCGCGCCATGAGTCTTACCGTTCCGGGAAGGGCGGAGAATATCCAATTAAGGGATATTGCAAATGTGATGAGAGGATATGAGGACCCCCCGAGGGTAATGACGAGATTTTGCGGGGAAAAATCTCTGATGCTGGCGGTGAGTATGTCCGAAAAGGGAAAAATCACTGAACTGGGAGAACGCATAACCCGCCGGTTAAATGAGATAGAGTCCCGTCTGCCGGTAGGGCTTGAAATTTCCTATCTGACTTACCAGCCGAAGTTCGTTGAGGCCGCCATAGACGATTTCATGATCAATTTATATATGGCTTTCGGCTTTGTTTTTCTTGTTATGCTGGTTTTTACAGGTTTTCGCACCGCCCTTATAGCCGGTTTGTTGGTCCCCATGGCCATGCTGATGAGTATAGCGCTCATGTACCCCTTTGGAATCGTGCTTCAGCGGGTTTCCATTGCCTCCCTGATTATTTCCCTTGGCATTCTCGTAGACAACAGTGTTGTGGTCAGCGAGTCAATCCTGGTGCGTCTGACTGCAGGCAAAGAGCGTCTCATGGCAATAGCACAGACGGTCCGGGAATTGGCCGTTCCTCTGCTTGCGGCATCCTTGACTACCATATTCGCGTTTCTTCCCATTGCAACTGCCCGGACTGATGTCGGTGAGTACACCTTTTCCCTCTTTGTGGTCATCACCTTGACGCTTCTGTCTTCCTGGGCACTCTCAATGACGTTCGTCCCCTTTCTGTGCCATTATTTTTTAAAGGTCAAAGAGTTTACTCAATCTTTTTCAGGCACGCCCTACCGGCTATATCGATTTTTCCTTCTCAATGTTCTCAGAAATAAAACACTGACCATTGCTCTGATCACAATTTTAACCCTGGCAGCCATATTTGCTTTTCGAAAAGTACCGGAAATCTTTTTTCCGCCAAATGAACGTGAGATGTTTACCATCGACTTCTGGCAGCCTTACGGCACGGATATTACCGTAACAGCGGAGCGATCGGCGCGTCTCGAAGAATTTATCATGAATCAGGAGGGTATAGTTTCTGTCGGATCTTTTATCGGCTCGGGCGGGCCGCGTTGGTACTTACCATTGGACATCCAGCAGGATACACCCAATTATGCCTTTTTGGTCATCAATACCGAAACGCTGGAAAGTGCCGATCGTATCTTGCTCGCGACTGAAAAGTTCATACGCGAGAGCATGCCGGACAGCAGGGGAGAGGTGATGCGTCTTGAGCACGGCCCCCCGGTGGGTGCCCCTATTCAGATCCGTCTCTCAGGTCCGGATATGGATCAACTCTATCGCCTGCGGGATCAGGTTTCCTCTGTGCTCTACCGGACGGAAGGGGTGATGGACATCTGGGACGATTGGGGAGCATGGTCCAAAAAAATGGTTGTGGATGTAAACCAGGACAAAGCCAGGCGGGCAGGTGTAAGCAGCCAGGAGATCGCATACTCCCTGTACTCTTTGTTTTCGGGAACCGAGGTATCTCAATACCGAAAAGACGATAACCTCATACCCATTGTTATCCGGTCAACAGAATCAGGGGAGAGTGCATTGGCCAGGATCGGGGATCTCAACGTTTATTCATTCTCCACAGGACACAACGTTCCTTTGTCACAAGTGGCCCGGGTGAAACCGGAGTGGCAGCCCAGCAACATATGGCACCGCAATGCCGAAAGAAACATGACGGTGAAGGCCACCATCTCGGGGCGATTCCCAAGCGAAATTCTCGCCGAAATAAGTCCTGCTCTTGAGGATTTACAAAAAGATGACAACTGGCCCCGTGGCTACACCCTTGAGTACGGCGGAGAGGTTGAAGAAAGGGAGTTGGCCAAAGCATCTATCTATGCAGGCCTGCCTCTTGCAATGCTTTTGATTCTTTTTACCCTGGTGGCAAAATTCAACTCCTTGCGCAGATCCCTTATCATTGCATTCACTGTACCTCCCATGATGATAGGAATCGTCGTGGGCTTTTTTCTGACAGGTGACCCCTTCGGCTTCATGGCCCTGCTTGGATTTATAAGTCTCACAGGCATTATTATCAACAATGCCATTATCCTTATTGACTCCATAGAAGATGAACGAAGCAAAGGTCTCAAAACGCAGGACGCCATAGTGCTTGCTTCCCAACAGAGGCTCAGGCCCATCATTATGACAGCGGCAACAACCATAATGGGACTGATCCCCCTTTCCCTTCGCGGCGGTGACATGTGGAGTCCCCTTGCCAATATCATTATCTTCGGACTGGCTTTTTCGACCATTTTGACCCTGGGCCTTTGCCCCGCTCTCTACGCCTCTTTTTTCAAAGTAAACTTTGCAGACTACCATTACGACCATGACCTTCCCCAAAAGGCCGCCTGCTCCGAAAACCGGAAATGATCAGGACCTCAGATGACTGGTAACAAAAACTCCCCTCCCTCTGAGCATAGGCGTTAACTGGGGTGATGGAAATTGTCACAGGCCTGGCATGAAAAATCCTCTGAGTTTTGTTCTGCTGCAGAGTCCTTAGATATTGGGTGCCAGGTGCCAGGATATGGAGAATACAAATCGCAGATACCTGAAACCCGAAACCCGAAACCTGAAACCTGAAACCCGAAACCTGAAACCTGAAACCTGAAACCCGAAACCCGAAACCTGACACCTGACACCTGACACCAGAAACCAAACAATAAGATCATGCAATGAATCATATTTTTTTGTTGAATTTCCTGAGCTTTTTGTATATCATTATACATAATAAACCAGATAATGTCTCATGAAACTGCCAAAATTGTGCTGTTAAAGAGAACCGGTCGAGTTATACAAAGGCTGATCTATAATACTTTCCGTTGCGACCTTCCGCAGCTGCTGTTTTGGAACCTCTCGTATTGTTTTTATCAAGAGCCTTTCTGAAAAAAGTAAAAATTTTGTTCCGTGAATAAACTTTCAACCCATGAAACAAAGGAGGGCGTCCATGAAAAAGCAGCTAATTAATTATGAAACCTTTATTCGTATCACCAAGGCCATTTCACACTCAAGAGATCCTGAGGAGGTCGTATTGATGACCGTGGATGGAATTAAAACGGCTTTGGATGTCAAGGGCTGTGCCCTGTTTCTCATTAATAAAAAAACCCAGGAATTGTCGGTGGCCGCATCGTTTGGGTTGAGTGATGAATATCTCAACAAGGGTCCTCTCAGTGCCCTGCAGTCAATAGCCGATTCGTTGAAGGAAGGACCGGTGGCTATCTATGACGTCACCGATGACCCGAGAATCCAGTACCATGAAGCGGCTCAGAAAGAAGGCATTGCATCTATACTTTCTGTCCCGATCATTGTCGGAGGAAGGCTGCTCGGAGCGCTTAGGGTTTATACTGCCGAACCCTGGGAGTTTACCCTGGAAGACGTCAATTTCGTGCAAGCTCTGGCTCAGGTTGCCGGTATGGCCATAGACATGTGCCGCATGTATCAGGGGCAAAAAGATGCCATTGATGTGCTCAAACGGATGCGGGAGGCCAATGTTGTTCGCAGCAAGCGGCGTACGCCTTTTGAAGGGGTGCCCGTAAGTGTTTCTAAAGAGGAATATGGCAGAAAAGCCTCTTGATATGAGGATGGTAAAAAATGATTGCAAACGTTCCCCCCTTTTGAAAAGGGGGGACAGGGGGGATTTGAGAGGTTCGTTAAATCCCCCTAAATCCCCCTTTGCCAAAGGGGGACTTGTTTAAGCACCCCTCAGGTTATTGCCAGTCACTTATACCCGCCGGGGGAGGCAATACGATATTTTTTGCTCAAGCACACTGAAAACTCGCTTCTCAATATTGTTTACCGGCGTCTCCATCCACTCCAGACGGGAAAACCTTGTTCATCGCGAAGTTCCAGGACCTGATCTTCTTTTTTCACTTCTGCTGCGATCAGTGCTGGTACTCCATGAAACATGGTCCTTGAACCTGTTACTTCCACTTCGTCATGGGGCAGAATTTGTACATCCTGATTTTCAATGTACCAGGCAGGACCAAGATGAACAGAGATCGGTTCTTCGTCGGTTCTCACCATCATGTGAACACCCTGGCCCATGCCTTTCATGGGTGTTACCATATCAAGGGAAATAACTTCGCCGGTGATGGTTTCAACGGTTTGAGGGTTATACATTCTATGGTAGGGTGAATCGACACCCCATCCACCTCCCCCTCTCCACTGCATTCCCCGCTGTGCAAAGGCCCCGGAAGCTAAACCAAGAATAGCCGCTACAGCAACTATTGTTATGATTTTCTTCATGTTTATTTCTCCACATGGTTTAAATTTTTTTCAAATCCCTTAATGACACTTCAACACTATTTTTTTTTGAATTTTGATGCAGCGTCGCTGAAGGCAGATTTTATTGAATCCCAGGTGGAGCTGATATTTCCCTTTAGCTTTTCCCAGGAATCGTCACTGGCTTCGGAAAGCTCCGATAACTTTTCTTTACCTTCCTTGACCTTTTCTTCAAGAGTTTCTATCTGTTTTTCCATTTCCAGCTTGGCGTCTGCGCTGGCATCGGATGCTTTTGCCTTCAGCTTATCAATTTCTGCTTTCCACTCATCCAGTTGAGCCTGAAGTTTCTGTTGATACTGTTCTTTCTCACTCATGATATTGACCTTTCTGTTGAAGGTTAAAATTTTGATCGCGCTTTTTTGCGATCATTGCGCCAAATATTTAATCTTTTCGCCACAAAACTTAATATTCCATGTTTAAGTTTTGGAGTATAATATTTTTCAATAACCGTCATTACGAACGATGCGAAGACCCGTGCCCTGTTGCCCCAAGTATGACGTAAAAAAACTTTATTATTGAGTAATAAACAGCAAAAATAATTTTTTCTGAGAAACTGTAGGATTTCCTTAACGGATATCAAATTTCTGTGGGGATTGTAAAGACAATTTTTTAAGGTTTTTAATGACTTTAGTTTACACTCTCCACATTGACAATCGTAAGTTTTTGATATAAATATGTTTCGTTGAATTAGTGTTTTGGGAAAACTCATAAATGGAAGTTTTCGTGACAGATTCAATAGCGGCCTGAAAACATATGATCTTTTTTAAAGCCCGTAAAAAACCTTGAACCTTATTTATCTGCAGTGAAACAAAAGAATAATTTTCCGGAGCCATCCATCGTTTTAAAACATGAAGGGACACTTTTAAGGCTTGAGTTATCCGGCGAATGGACTATCTCACGAAAAATTCCCTCTTTCAAGAATCT
>SKZT01000168.1 GCA_007127235.1 Desulfobacteraceae bacterium | reverse complement strand
CTGGCTATAACGGATTTGGGGGTGATTTGTTTATAGGCTATCAACAGTGGAAGCCTGTAGGGGCGGGTTCCAAACCCGCCCTCGTTCCAAATTACCCGAGTGTTGCATTTTGCCATTTATGTTGCCAGTTCCCTCAAACGTCATTCAATTCATGTAACCAGAGATTAATTTTTATACCCTGGTTCCCACCCAAAGCATGGCAACGAGAAAAAAATGCAAAAGCACAGCTTTTGCACTCCTTCAACCACTCACCCCCAAATCCGTTATAACCAGGAATTTTTAACTCGATGCTCAAGTTTTTTTCCGTCATTCCTGCGAAAGCAGGAATCCATGGGGTTTCACCGGCGGCCTGTATAGTGCTCACGCTTCACTTCGTGCCCGGGTCTCCGCTTTGCTGGGCCCGGATTGACGGGCATATAAAGCTGCTTGGCGAATAAAACTTGATCATCGAGTTTTAGTTTCATTTAAACATTGAATTTTCAGGGATTTCTGTAAATTGTATTGTTTTCGATGGGTTAATTTCCACATCCAGAGCAATGCACCGGACTGAGTATATTGGGCCCATTCAAACTGATGGAAAATCGTTTTTATGATTTAAGGAAATGCTGGTATTTCATGTTTATGCTATTGAACAAATGTACGATGGATATTATGGAGTCAAAAATTTGAGGTTATTCCGGTAATTTTTCTCCATCAGGCAGGCACATTATATATATGCTCCGTGGTATCATTTTTAGGTTTCTAATATTTTCCTATATAACTTTTTAACTTCTTTTGCAAGCTGTTCTTGGGATCCATTATTGAAAATCACGAAATCCGAACAATTTACCTTTTTTTTATCAGCCATCTGAAGCCCAATAAGGGTTGAAGCTTTTTCTTCGGTGACGTTGTCTCTGGCCTGTAATCTTTTCATTTTCAGGTCGCTTTCAGCGTAAACCATGATGGTTACATCGAAAAGATTTTCTAAGCCCAGCTCAAAAAGAAGTGGAACTTCCATAACAATTATTTGGCTTTTTTTTTGAGTTTCGGCAAGTTTTTTTTTCATCAAGGAGATAATCTCAGGATGTACAATATTTTCAAGGGCGACTTTTTCCTGATGGTTTTTCGTGATAATATCCCGAAGCAATCGGCGGTTGATACTGCCATCTTCTTTTACCACTGTCTTTCCGAAATGTTCAATGATTTTATGGTATGCCCGGCTATCTTTTTTAACGACATCACGGGAAAATTGATCGGCACTGTAGGTGGCCACTCCCAAATCTTCAAAAATATTGCAGACAGTGGATTTTCCAGAGGCTACCCCTCCGGTTACCGCAATTTTTAGGGAATTTTCTGACATTTTTTAGTTAAGCAATTGGGGGCTTTTACAAAAATTGCTCAAAGGACTGAATGTATCCGGAAAAAAATACACGTCCAAGACCCGGGAAGCGGTTCGATGCCGATGGTGATAAAAGGCAATGGCCGGGCAATCAAATTAGTCCCCGGGCATCCATGAAAATTTTTACAAAAACTTCAACGAAACGATTTGGTAAAAATTTACAAATGTCCAGGGACTCATTATTTGGCGAAAAATGGCTGCTTATTTGTCAAATGTGTTTACAGGTCGGTAAACGTCATAATTCAGCCTTTGATCTTATCGAGTTCTGTAAAGATCTGATCCCGGATTTCATCCACCTTGCCGACACCTTCAATGCGAATATATTTGGGAGCTGCACTATCACCCGATTTTTCCCAGTTTTTGTAATAATTGACCAGGGGCTCGGTTTGTGCATGATATACATCCAGGCGCTTTCGGACAGTTTCTTCCTGGTCGTCGTCTCGCTGAATCAAATCTTCTCCGGTAACATCATCCTTTCCTTCTACCTTGGGAGGATTAAAAACAACATGGTAGGTTCTGCCGCTGGACAGGTGAACCCGACGCCCGCTCATCCGCTTGATAATTTCTTCATCAGGCACATCTATATCCACTACTGCATCTATGGTCACACCCGCATCTTTGAGGGCATCAGCCTGTGGAATTGTCCTGGGAAAGCCGTCAAATAAAAAACCTTTCTCACAATCCGGCTCTTTAATTCTTTCTTTAACAAGTCCGATAATGATATCATCGGATACCAGTCCTCCTGAATCCATGACTGCTTTGGCTTTTTTTCCCAGTTCGGTTCCCGCTTTGACTGCTGATCTGAGCATATCTCCCGTGGAAATCTGCGGTATTCCATACCGTTCCGTAATGTAATTGGCTTGGGTTCCTTTCCCTGCACCCGGGCCCCCTAATAAAATCAAACGCATCCTGTATCCTCCTTTCAATTTTTTTGCTAATTCGTCGGATCTCAGCTTTTATGAGCGAAGAATATGACCCAAAGCGCATGGCGTGTCAAGATAATATTGAAAAAATTAATCAATTAAGGAAAAAAAATTACTATTAGGGGTTGAAAGATTTTTTTAAATGATTTATAAATTTTGGTTGATATGTAATATCTGAAAAACATCGGCCTTACCCTATGTACCGCAGTCCGGGATAGCATTGGGGGAAAGGTGGATATGGTAAGATGAAAAGGCCGATGGACAAAAGGGGGCGAAGAGATTGAAAGCAATCGAGGTTAAAGTTTATGATAACGACCTTGAAAAAGCCATGAGAATATTGAAAAAAAAGATTCAAAATGATGGCCTTTTCAAGAGGTTGAAGCTTAAAAAAAGCTACGAAAAACCGAGTGAGTACCGCCGTCGTAAACAACGGGAAGCTTTGAGACGGCAGCGTATTGCTGCATCCAGAAAGTACCGATAAACGACGGCAGATCAATACGAAAGTGTACAGAAACCCGGCAGGCATGTTTTTCTGCCGGGTTTTTTGGTTGGTGCCTATGAAATTTGAAGATCGTTACAATCAATGTCTTCAGAACATGTTTGGCCTCAGGCGTTTTGGAATTAAGCTGGGGTTGGAAACCATAAGTTTTATCCTTGATGGTTTAAACAACCCGCAAAACCGGTTTTTGTCAATCCATATAGCCGGAACCAATGGAAAAGGTTCAATAGCAGCAGCCATTGCCTCCATTTTTAAAGAAGCCGGCTATCGTGTGGGTCTCTACACATCTCCCCATCTTATTAAATTCAACGAACGCATACGCATCAACGGCCTTTCCATTTCGGATTCGGATGTGTTGGATGCTTATGAAGCGGTGAAAAACGCCGGTTTGAAAGACCGAGAGCCGACTTTTTTTGAATATACAACCGCAATGGCTTTTTATGAGTTCGCCAGAAACAATGTGGACTGGGCAGTTGTGGAAACCGGAATGGGCGGGCGCCTGGATGCCACCAATGTTCTTGTTCCGAAGCTGTCTATTATCTCAAATATTTCCCTTGAACATAAACAATATCTGGGTAATACGATTGAAAAAATTGCTGCGGAAAAAGCAGGAATCATCAAGGAGGGCGTTCCGGTAGTAACCGGCGTAAGCCAGAAAAAGGCTGTGGAGGTTTTAAAAGATATTGCCCAAAAAAATAATGCTCCTTTGTTTAGACTCAAAGAACATTTTCGAGTCCGTATCAACCGAAAAAAAGGGACTTTTTCATATACCGGCATGAATTCTATCCTGCACAACATGAAAACTGGCCTTCAGGGAGACCATCAGATCGAAAATGCAGCCCTCACACTGGCTGCATGCGAAATTTTGAACCGCCGGGATGTGAACCTTGGCCCCGGGCATGTCAAAGACGGCCTGCTCAAGACTCATTGGCCGGGGCGCATGGAGGTAGTTTGCCAATCTCCATATGTGATTGTCGATGGTGCTCACAATTTGATGGCCGCCTCTAAGCTTGCCAAATTCATATCAGAAAATCTGGCCGGAAATAAGATCACCATGCTCATGGGAATACTCGATGATAAACCCTATAAAAATATGATGAAGCTGCTTCTTCCATTGTGTCAGCGTGTGATTCTGACAAAACCGCTTATCAACAGAGCATTGCCGCCCGAAACTCTACATGAGGCTGCCAGGGATCTTGTAAAAGAGATAAAAGTCATACCGGATGTGAAGGAAGCTTTATTCTACGCGATGGAAACTGCCGAGCCGCAAGAGACAATAATCGCTGCCGGGTCACTCTATGTGGTGGGTGAGGTAAAAGAAGCCCTGGAAAGCTATAAGTAGTGCCTGACTTTATTTACTCCAATGCGCCCGTGGCCCAGGGGATAGGGCGTCAGCCTCCGGAGCTGAAGATCGCTGGTTCGAATCCAGCCGGGCGTACCAACCCATAACTGCCTGATATTTCATTGATGGTTTCTTGAATTTCTTCTTGTCATGCTTATTTTTGTTCATTATGAAAAATATGAATGAAAAAATACTCAATCCTAAGGAAATTGAGAAAGAAATCAGCGAATTTCTGACCAAAAAGTTTGGTGATAATGTAAAGGTCATTTCCCCAAGCAGTTTGCCGCAGCAGTTGGCTTCCGAAGATTCTGCAGAACATAAATCCAAAACCCGCGAAATAGACTTTGACCTTAAACCGAAGGATCTTGTTGATTATCTGGATCAGTATATTATCAAGCAGGACCAGGCCAAGGCCATATTATCCACCAAGATCTGCACTCATTTTAACAGAATAAAGATGCTTCGGAAGTTTTCCGAACATAGCAATGAGATGGTGGGCAGCATAAAAAACAATGTGTTAATGATGGGGCCTACGGGAGTGGGCAAAACCTATATGATCAGGCTTATTGCCAAGAAGCTCGGTGTACCTTTTATAAAGGGTGATGCGACGAAATTCAGTGAAACGGGCTATGTGGGTGGTGATGTGGAAGATTTGGTCCGGGATCTGGTGCGTGAAGCCGATGGCGACATAGAGCTTGCTCAAAATGGCATTATTTATGTTGATGAAATTGACAAGATTGCTTCAAGCCATGGCTTGGTTGGTGCAGATGTTTCCCGTACCGGGGTGCAGAGAGCACTGTTGAAGCCCATGGAAGAAACCGATGTGGAACTTAAGGTTCCCCATGATCCCATTTCCATGTTTCAGGAAATTGAACGTTTCAGGAAAACCGGAAAGCGCGAGAGTCGATCGGTTAATACCAAAAACATTCTTTTCATTATGAGCGGTGCCTTTTCGGAACTAAACGAGATTATCAGAAAAAGAATAGTTGACAAGGGGATCGGTTTCGGGTCAACAATTGTGACCGGGTCGGAGAAAGAAGACATTTTAAAACATGCCAGGTCAGAAGATTTAATCAAATACGGGTTTGAGTCGGAATTTGTGGGAAGGCTTCCGGTGAGGGCGGTGTTTGAAAGACTGACCGAAAAAGACATGTTCGATATTTTGATAAGTCCCAACAATCCCATCATACTGGGCAAAAAGCTTGACTTTGCTGCTTACGGCATCGAAATAAAATTCGACGGGGAAGCGCTTCGTCTGCTGGCAAAAGAAGGTTATGATGAAAACACAGGAGCCAGAGGACTGGTCAGTGCCATCGAAAGAGCCCTTATGGAGTTTGAAAAAATGTTGCCGTCATCACTGCATAAAATTTTTCCGGTGACCGAAGCCGTTATAAAAAACCCGGAAAAAATCCAAAACGCAATACTCAGCAGTGATGGTATGCACCGTCTTGACGAAGACTTTCAAAGGTTGGCCCACGAGGAAAAAGCACTGGTCAAAGATTATGTCCAAAAAAATGATCAGCGCTTTGCCGATAAGTACGGCTTGACCCTGACACCTTCAAGAATCGAAATGGTGGCGAATTTTTACTCCAAACATATTATGGATGTTGGCAATGCGATACGCAACATAAAACATTATTATGATGAAATAAAAAAAATAGAGCTTTATTTCTTTAAAAATCATGATATTAATATCGTTCTCGAAGAAGATGCCATTGATTTTATCATAGAGCAGTTTTCCACTTCTTCTGTGGGAATTGAGGACTTTTTCGAACAGTTGTCAAAAGATTTTGAGCTGGGGCTGAAGCTTGTTCGTGATAAGTCGGGTAAAAACCGCTTTTTTATCACGAAAAAAGCACTCCTTGATCCTGAAAATTATCTTGGAGAGCTTGTAAAAAGCGAACTGAGAATGAATATATAAGAGACGTCACCTAACGTCCAACAATAATTCAAGCCCGGGCCGTTTTATTTCCGGGCTTGAATTATTTTTAGAAAAGCAGATTTTACAAGTTTTACAAGATAAAAGAATCGCAAAACGATAAGGTTTACAACAATGATTGGAATATCAAAACTTTACTGCGGAACTGTCGAACCTTCGGATGCTCTTCGTTACGGACGCCATTCTTCCAAACTGCCGTCGCACCTGCTGCAGTTTTCATCGGACAAAAGGCCGGTGGTGGTCTGGAACGTCACGCGCCGGTGTAATTTGAAGTGTGTTCATTGTTATGCTCATGCCCAAGACATGACATCATTTGAAGATGAGTTGAGTACCGAAGAGGGAAAAAAATTTTTGGATGATCTGGCCGATTTCAAAGTGCCTGTAATCCTTTTTTCAGGAGGGGAACCCCTGGTGAGAAAAGACCTTCCTGAACTTGCCGAGTATGCCGTCAAAAAAGGTATGCGCGCCGTAATATCTACCAACGGCACCCTGATAACGTCCAATAAAGCTCGCATGTTAAAGGAAATCGGTTTGTCTTATGTGGGTATCAGTCTGGATGGAATGGAAGCTGTCAACGATCGTTTCAGAGGAGTCAAAGGGGCCTTCAAATCGGCTATCAATGGAATCCGGAACTGTCAGGAGGCAGGAATTAAAGTGGGCCTTCGCTTCACCATCAACAAGTTCAACGTCGATGAAATCCCGAATATTTTCGATTTGCTCGAGGAAATGAATATTCCAAGGGTTTGTTTTTACCATCTTGTTTATGCCGGAAGAGGTTCAGGACTGGTGAAAGACGATCTTACCCATGAGGAAACCAGAAGCTCGGTTGACCTGATTATAGAGCGTACAAAGCTTCTTCATGAAAAAGGCATTGAAAAAGAGGTCCTTACTGTAGATAATCATGCTGATGGCCCATATCTTTATATGAAACTTCTTCGAGAAAACCCTGAGCGGGCCAAAGAGGTTTTGGAGCTGTTGAAGATGAACGAGGGCAACAATTCGGGGCGGGGAATAGGATGTGTTAGCTGGGATGGAGAAGTCCATGCAGATCAGTTCTGGCGGCACTATAGTTTTGGAAATATTCGAAACAGGCCGTTTTCTGAAATTTGGACAGATGTTTCCGAACCCCTTTTGGGAAAATTGAAAGAAAAAAAATTGCATGTCAAGGATCGATGTGCCAGGTGCTGCTGGCTGGACATTTGCGGCGGCAATTTCAGGGTTCGTGCCGAAGCTGTATATGGTGATGTTTGGGCACCCGATCCCGCCTGCTACTTAACCGATGAAGAAATTGCCTAAAGGAGTATATCCATGCTTTTTCCGGATTACAGGCCAAGGAGATTGCGCCAAAATCAGGCCTTACGAAGAATGATTCGGGAGACGGTTCTTACCGTTGATGATTTTGTACTTCCACTTTTTGCAATCGGTGGTAAAAACGTTAAAAACCCCATTGATTCCATGCCGGGACATTTTCAACTTTCGGTGGATCAATTGCTCAAAACGGCAAAAAAAGTTCATGAATCAGGAATTCCGGCTGTTATGCTTTTTGGTGTACCGGATAAAAAGGATGCTTTGGCCACCAGCGCTTATGCCAAAGACGGTATTGTTCAAAAAGCCGTCAAAACTTTAAAGGACAGTTTTCCTGAATTATTGGTGATCACGGACGTATGCCTTTGCCAGTACACCGACCATGGCCACTGTGGTATCGTTGATGGCCATAGTGTCGACAATGATGCCACCCTGGATCTTCTGGCCCGTACCGCCCTTTCTCATGCCAAAGCCGGCGCAGACATGGTTGCTCCTTCGGATATGATGGACGGGAGGGTGGCTGAAATACGGGGAATACTCGATGACAACGGATACAGCCATACACCGATCATGTCCTATGCTGCAAAATATTGTTCTTATTATTATGGTCCGTTTCGTGCCGCAGCGGATTCGGCCCCGAAATTCGGAGATCGAAGAACCTATCAGATGGACCCGGCAAACAGCACCGAAGCAATAAGGGAGGTGACCATGGATGTTGAGGAAGGTGCTGACATTATCATGGTTAAACCGGCTCTGGCTTATCTGGACATCATTTGCCGCGTAAGACAGGAGATCGACTTGCCGGTAGCCGCTTATAATGTCAGTGGAGAGTTTTCCATGATTAAAGCTGCTGGAAAGATGGGATGGATAGACGATCAGAAGGTGATGATGGAAACGCTGACCAGTATTAAACGGGCAGGGGCTGATATCATTCTGACCTATTTCGCTCTGGAAGCAGCCGAGATATTGAATGGCATGGGCTAACTTATAATAAGTTTTATGTGCTATGAAAATGAATAAACATAAAGATTCAAATACAGTAAAAGATGTTTCGCAACCCGGTAAACATGGACAATCTCCAGGCACCAAAAGTGATACCTTGCGACTGGTGGCATGGGAAATTACCAGGAACTGCAACCTGGAATGTGTTCACTGCCGTGCTTCTGCAACCATGGGTCCTTATACCGGTGAACTTGATACGAAAGCCGGTTTCAGGCTTTTGGATCAAATAGCCGAACTGGGAGAGCCTATTGTTATCCTGACCGGCGGAGAACCGTTGCTTCGGCAGGATATTTTTGACATTGCCCGGTATGGTACCCAAAAAAATTTGCGCATGGTCATGGCCCCCAATGGCACGTTGATTACAGATGAAATTGCCGAAAAGATGGTCGATTCGGGGATCAAAAGAATAAGTATTAGCCTGGATGGTGCTTCAGAGCAAAGCCATGACCAGTTTCGCGGGGTGAGAGGTGCCTTTGAGGGGGCACTGCGCGGCATTCGACATTCCAGAAACGCGGGTATGGAATTTCAAATAAACACCACCATTACCAAGTCCAACCTGGATCAGATTCCGGCCATTCAACAACTGGCGATAGATTTAGGAGCCGTAGCACACCATATTTTTCTCCTGGTGCCCACCGGGCGGGGCAAATATATTGTCGACCAGGAGATAACCGCAAAAGAATATGAAGAAACCCTCAACTGGTTCTATGACCGGAAAGAAAACTCGCCGCTTCAGCTTAAGGCCACTTGTGCTCCCCATTATTACCGAATTTTACGCCAACGGGCCGGTGCGGAAGGTAAAACCGTGACTTTTCAAACTCATGGTCTGGATGCCGTGACACGCGGATGTCTTGGGGGTACCGGCTTTTGCTTTATCTCGCATCGGGGGATTGTACAGCCCTGTGGTTTTCTTGATGTCCCCTGTGGTGATGTCACCCTGGAATCTTTTTCCAGCATTTGGAAAAATTCGGAAGTTTTTCAACAATTGCGAAATTTTAAACAGCTCAAGGGAAAATGTGGGGGTTGTGAATATAAAAGGGTGTGCGGCGGATGCCGCGCCAGAGCCTATGAAGCCACCGGCGACTACATGGCCGAAGAACCCCTGTGCAGTTATATTCCGAAAATTTCTTAAAGTATAGTTTTTGATTATAACGGATTTGGGGGTGTGGGGTGGTTTGTTGAAGGAGTGCAAAAGCTGTGCTTTTGCACTTTTTTCTCGTACCCATGCTCTGCATGAGACGCACCATGTCTCTGAATGTAAAACTCGGGATATCTGGAACGGGGGCGGG
>SKZT01000060.1 GCA_007127235.1 Desulfobacteraceae bacterium | reverse complement strand
TGTCAAGTCGGCTTGTTTGTCAGTTTGTATAAGGCTTTCACTTTCCTGGGAACTTTCGCCGGGTATGTCTTTTTTAATGCCCAAAAACCTCAGAATACGCTGCCAAAACAGCCTGCCCAGAACAGCGGCTGCTGCCAGTCCGCCAAGAATCCCCTGCAAAATCATGCTGCCGGTGCCCGGATCCAGATAAGCATAAGCTGCCGGGGAAGTCAAAATCATGAATACCGGAACTAAAAGCAAAACTGCGATTGTATGATAAATGGTTTTCATCACGAGTAAAATGTCCTCCTTATTATTTTAAGCATTTATTATTTCACTTTTTTTTCATCATATAAAGTGTCCTTTTTGAATCCTTGATATTTTCACTCTCTTTTATTTCAAAAAATCTTGAAAATTCAGATTCGAAGCCGGCCTGATCATATTCGGTGAATATATCCTCTCTGGAGCTAAGAAGCCGCTGCACCTGGCTGTCATCTTTGGGCACAAATTCAACGATTAAAAAATTACACAATTCGGCCAAAAATGAAGCCACCCTGTCAAGGGGCACATTATTCGAGATGGCCAAATGGTGAACCAGAGCTAAAGCCATAATACAATCCGCCGGTCCTCTTGTAAAAAGACAGTCGCGTTCCCTTCCGCTCCAGCCCAGAGCAGGACTCGGATTGGTCAAATCGAGAATCAGGGGCAGCAGGTTTTTCTCCTGTCGATCCCGGACCTGGCAGTAATTAAAATCCACGGCTGCCGGATCAATATCAAAAGAAACCGTGGGGATACCAGAACCGCTGGCTATCCGGCTGAACTCTCCGGTATTGGAGCCCAAATCCCAAACACTTTGTGGATTTACCATTTTAAGGTATTTTTCGACAATTCTCTTTTTTTCTTCAAAAGCCGTCTCAGAATAGTTGGTGGAGTCGTAATAATCAGCCCACTCGGTTTTTCCGAAGTGACAATTTAATTTTTTCACAGCCTTGCGCAGGCCTTCCACTATTCCTTGCAGCCCCATCTTGCTGACAGGTCTGGTATTTCGTTTTTTATCCTTTGAGGAAGACACACTGTCACTGTATGCTTTCTGAGTTTTGGCATGTATGTGCAAATGTATACCCAGGCCGGGTTTAAGCCAGGTTGACCGCGGCAAAAGGCGGCTTGCAAGATCCAGTGGAATTCCATCGATATGAGCCAGAAAGAGTTTGTTCAGACGGACATCTTTATATGACATCAACGCCAGAGGAGCCAGAAAATGCTGGCAAAACTGTCTGTAAGCCACCCAAGCGTGCCCCTCGACATATCGTTCAAATGAAAGCGTATCAATCATAACGGGGCGGCCCTGACAAAACTGAATATTATAAGCCGATGCATCTTTCAGGGTCATGTCAAAATCCAAAGCCATGAGCTGAATATCCAGGGTCAGCAAAGCTGCATCCTTGAGCTGGTTAAAGCTCCATTCGTATGGATAGGAGATAAAATCTATCCTTTCAGGACAAAGTACTTTATAGGCCCCATTATTTTCGGAAAGTGTGTTTTCCACTTCACTGTGTTCAATCAACCCACCCTGTTTTGCAAGCCGTTCATATAGTCCGCTACCCATCAATTGATCATAGCTTTCACGGTACGCGTGATTAAGCTGTCTGTAAAGAACTCCATCGTTTTCGAACAAAAACCCCGATGGATCGCGAAATGATGAGGGTAGTATGTCGATATTTTTTCTGATAATCATTTCTCCTCACGCATAAGTCTAAAAGTGCTTTTCACTGCCTATCTCCGGAAAAGGTAAGTTCGCGGGCATTTTCGGATTTTGAGACGACAATCACCCTGATATCGCTTATATCTGTCTGTACTGGATCAACGGGAATCTCTATATGAAAACCGCTGTATAACATGGAGTTCTGTTTGAAATGTTCAGCAACGTCCGCACGACTTGATCTGGGGCGGGTTTCACCAACCAATTGCTCCCCTGCAAAAACAAGCACGGAATCAACCGGTTGATAATGCTTATCTCCGGCCCATCCCTGAACATATATTGTATTACCGTGTTCAATCAAGTGGTCAATGTATCCGTGGATCAGATGTTTGTTTAAATCAATGGGAATTTCAACACCATCTTTCCAAACGAGTACTTCGATACCATTCGTTTTACAACGAATCGTGAAAACATCCATTTCCTGATGATCACCAGGGATTTGCAACAGGCTCAACCCTTCAGTTCTTTCAATGATCTGAAAGACTTTTACTATATTACGGCCTGTTTTAAAAGCCTCTGCCGGCAATAATACCGCGAAATAGCTATCATCCTGAAGCCATTGTGAAATTGTGGTTGTGGCTCTGATCCGGCCATTGAGTCCAATGGCCAAAGGCAGATCAAGCTCATTGGTACCTGAAATATGGCCTGAAAACAGAGCGGGAAGAAAACCCGAAGCCAGGTTCACCTGGTCAAAATGACTGACAATTTCGCTCTTGAAAAAAAGTCTTTCCGCCTGCTCAACAAACAATTGGGAAATTTTTCTGCCGATCAAATCCGGAAAAGGTCCTTGGGAGCCGAGTTGTTGAAGGGGCGTACCAGGAGTCCCTCCATGCCTGAGATGCCATTGAAGTCCTGGAAACCCCTCAAGTTTTTCAAGATTGAATTGACCGGGACCGGCAGCAATCTCAATCCATGTCTTGCTGGATGGTTCATTTTCAGAAAACATAGAGCGTCCATCGAGGTCCCAAGGAATCCTGATTTCAAGAATATCGGCTATGGTGGGCAAAATATCGACTCCGCTGACAAGTTGCTCATTGATTTTGGCCTGCTGCTGTTCGGGCAGCTTGACAATCATCGGAACTTTTAAAATATCCACTGCTGTTGCTGAAGTGACCTTCCTTCTGTGCTTTCCAGGCTGAAATGAAACGCCATGATCTGCAGTAAGGATAATCAGACTTTTTTCATAGATATTATTTTCTTTGAGTTTTTGAAAAAGTTTTCCCAATAAGAGATCCGTAAATCCGATTTGCTGAAGGTATTGATGATAGGCAACATGCAACAGAGCTTCGCTTTGTGACCATCCTTCAGATTCAACCCTGATACCTTCAGGAAAAATATGATTTACGCTACGATTGTACGTGTGGCCCGTAGACAAATACTCATACGGCACATGAGGAAACAAAATGTGTAAAAAATGCAATTGTTCAACTATGTTTTCATCAATTGCCGACACAAAATGTTCAAATTGATCCACACGGTAGTCCCTTCCATTGGACAAGGTGATACTTCCATACTCTTTGTCGGCCTGGCCTCCGGCCACAAAACCTGTCCATTGACCCTCCAGCGAAGGCAGAGATTGCGCCCATTTTGGTGGAGCAATTATATGCAAATAGATTATACCCAAATCAGTCCAAAAAGTATGCGGATCCCTGAAACGTATATGATGGGTACCCGCCTGGCAGATAAATTCGGGGCAAAGCTCTGTCTGCGCTTCCAGAGCATTAACCTGATACCGTCCACCAAGAAGGGTGAATAAATTCTTGGGATGATCAGATGCCGTGGGGTTCAACCCCAGTTCAGGACGGGGTTGCCTGCCGGTGAGGATGGCCGGAAGGGCATACATTGTCTGATAGTGGGGACCAACAGCATTGGGAAACCAAAAGCTCTTTTCTGCAAGTTTTGCAAAATTAGGAAATCTTACAGGATCAATGCGGCCGCTCTGGTCCAACAGTGCTGTGGGGTTCAATTCATCAAGGACTATCACAACCACCGGAGCAGGATTTTCAATCTTTACTTCATCCAAGCCCTCCACTGATTGAGGAAGAATAAGTCTGGCAACAGGGGTCATACCCAGAAACCATAAAGGAAAAATGACCACTGCAGGCAAAAGAACGGTAACCAATGTACGCACAGGTTGCAGTCTGACATAAAGCACAGTGAAGATCAGGCCGGCGATCAGCGTCACCGCCAAAAAAAGAATGTCACCTCTCAAAATAAAGCGCCCGGCCACCGGCATGAATGCCAAAACAGCCAGGATACAAACCAAAATCAAATGCAGGGCACGGTGTGCGCTATCACCAAACGGGCGCACGGCCAGCTTGATCACACAAAGGCCCAAGGGCAGAGCAAAAGACAAAAACAGAACCACCCCAAGTATCATCAACGGGCCTGCTCTATGGGCAATAAAAAATTCCGGATATTGTCCCAAAATATCGTATATGGGTTGGGCTATGGCAAAGCCCGCCAGGACAAAAAGATGCAAATTTTCAATAAAGTTGAATTTTCGGGAAGTTACGTCAATATTCATTACTCAATTTTTTCTCCTGACCTTCTCTATGTAGAAAAATAAAGAGTAGCGAAAAGCATTTAATATGCCCTCCGATTTTCTTCTGTGGTTAAACTTGTCAATAAGATCCCTGAATCTTCCAGAGGGTTTATTGATGCAGGGGATTGTCAGGGTGTTTCGATTGATTTCTCTTCGGATCCGGTTCAGGTCATGCCTGGCTATACCCAGGCCGTGGTTTAAATTATTTCGGTATTGCTCGGTACAATTAAACAGCTCATAAAGCTGAAAATAGCCGATTAAGGAGGCTTCATGCCAGAAATATTCCTTGAACCCCATAATATTTCTCAAGGGATCCTTAAACATGGAAAGAATTTCTTCGTCCTTGCGGACTCTTTTTGCCTGTACCCTGTCTCTTTTTTCCCGGATGTTCTCAAAGTTCTCAAAAACATCGTCCAGTACAACCAAATGAATGAGCCCTTCAATGGAATTTTTATTCAGGGTAAGTCTGCCTCTGTCTTTTTCCCAGAAATAAAACATCCGTTTATCCACTCCCAAAAAAAGAAGGGCCCTCTTTAGAGCCAAGCTCATGGCCGATGGCAGGATCTTTTTTAAATTGTCTTCCTGATAATTTTTAATAATGGTAACCAGAGCGTTTTTGTGCATCAGATATCGTTTCCGCACCTCACCTCTGGAATCAAGAGTGGCATGTCCTTTATGATAGACGATGGATCTGCTGGCCATAACCACTTTATATCCCATCATCCACAGTCTCCATCCCAGATCCACATCCTCAAATACGGCAAAGTAGTCGTCATCAAAGCAGTCAGCTTCCAGAAACACTTTTCTGCTGATAAACATCGCCCCGCCGCATGGAAAAAGAACGGGGGCGCCATCTTTAATCTCATCCTTTTGGTATTGTTCAGCGTATCCTAAATATTGAAGAGAACCGCCACCAAAGTCTATGTTTTTTCCATCCCATGTAAAAATTTTAGAGGAACTGCAGACAATTTTCTGTTCAGGATTCAGATACGATATGCCTTCAGTAATCCATCGGGGGTCGACCCTCATGTCATTATTCAAAAAGGCCAGGATTTCGCCCCGGGCTTTTGCGGCTGCGATGCGGTGCGGAGCCGCAAACCCAAGATTGTCGGGATTTGAGATTATTCGGGCCCGGGAATATTCGCGCCTGACCACTTCCAGGGAGTTATCCACCGATCCGTTATCAAAAAAAATAACTTCAAATTGCTCCTCAGGATATTCAAGGGCCTTAAATGACTTAAAAAGCTCGGGCAAGTGCATTGAACCATTGTGGTTAACAATGATAATACTAACTTTCAAGGTGTTCTCCTGTATCCGCTTTTTGCTCCCAGACAATAAAATGTGAGAAGAATAAAGTTGTAAATTCTGCGTGGAAGTCCGATATTTCGGTGATCAACCCTATTTACCATTTTAGCAAGAATTGCGGCGGGTAAGCGGTATCTAATCCACTTGTCCAACTCCTTATCCCCAAGAAGTACTTTAAGTTCCGGATGTTTTTTTAAAAAAGAACGCGATGACTTTCCGACATTGAACTGGCGACGGCAAAAGGACTTAAGGTCGATTGGATGGTTGTGAAAAGCAATGGCTTTGTGCTCAAAACACAACCGCATATTCTCCTTTTTGAGCCTGTAACCCAGCTCAATGTCTTCCCATCCATATGTTTCAAAGTTTTCGTCAAAAATCATATCCTGTTTGAAAAGAAATTGTTTGGATAAAGAGATATTGGAGGTATAAAAAAAATTGAAGGGCAAATCATTGATATCATCCATGATGGAATAGCCGAACTGATAACCGTACTCGTGGATGTACTCCATGAATGGGGTGATTTTCAGTTCATCGGACCATTTGGTATGGCCGATTACAGCCAGTTTGTCATCAATATTTTCATTGTTATGCCTGCACAGGTGTGCTTCCAGAAAATCGGGGGCCGGGATGATATCATCACCGATAAAGGCTATCAGGGGCATTTTTGCGTAACCCAGACCGTTGTTTCGGGCTGCTCCCTGCTTTTTGTTTTCTTGATTTATATATTTCAGGTGCATTGAAGAAGCACTCATAAACCGGGTTACCGCATCCATGGTCTTATCGGTGGAACCGTCATCAACAACGATCACCTCAAAAGAATTAAAAGCAAGAGTCTGATTTTCCAAGGCTGTCAGCACTTTTTCCAGGGACTCATATCGATTGTAGGTAGGAATGATAACACTGATACCCGAGTAAGGGCGCTGATCAAAGGATACAGGCCGACTGGCAACCCTGACCACTCCGAGTCCCAGATTTCTGTGATCCTGATTTTGATAATGAGCATCAGGACTCCATGTGTCCTCACAGCTAACCTTAATTTCCAGCGGACCCGCGGGGCCTGAATAATCCAGCTCAATGAATTCAATTTCATCGGAATCGATTGATATGGTTTTGATCCGTTCATTGCGGATATAGAAATGAAATGTTCTGGTGCGACCAAGACTCCGAGCCAGAGCCAGAGCCTGGAGAATAATTTTGACCGGAACAGACTCAATCCAGAGATATAACACAGCCTCACTTCGGGACCATCGGTAAAACAAGCCGGGAGAGTTAAGACGGTCCGGGGCATACCAGCCATATCCCAAATTACCCGTCATTTTTTCATTCATGGGAATGGATTCATTTTTATTGCCTGATTTGGCGAATGAATCCAGTGATTGAATGGAATAGTCAGGAAAATATACAGGAAGCTGCAAATGTGGCCAGATATAATGAGCCATTTGCGCATCGGTCTTTGTCCGGTTTTTCTGAATCCTGATGCGATTTTTTAGGGTAGAGAAAATATTGCGAACATTCCATAAAAGGCATTTGGGAAAATTGATAGAACCATCCCGGAGATATGCACGAAAACCAATAGCCGTTAGATTTGGCAATGTTTTTACAAGATTTTCCCTTTCGTAGTTTTTTATGAGGCTTCGCAGGGCATGCCTGTAGCCCAGATTGTCTCTGAAGGCCATGCCGGAAATTTTAAGGGATGATCCTCCAAAAGCATGGTAAACAATTGATTCGGGGATGCAAACCACCTTATATCCGTAGAGCCGAAAACGCCACCCCAGGTCAACGTCTTCATGGTACATGAAAAATTCGGGGTCAAACCCGCCGGATTTTTCATAGGCGCTGCGCCGCATGAGACAGGCAGCCCCCGAAGGAAAAAACACCTCTTTTTGTAAAGCATAGCTCTTGCCATCAGGTTCAAACATACCCATATCAAAACCAATCCCAATGGAATTCATCCCGCCACCAGCATGATTGATTACTTGAGGATGTTCCATGAATAAAAGCTTTGCGGAAGCAGCAGCCAGGTTTTCATCGGCAAGCATGGCGTTAACCAGTGGGTTTAACCAGTTGGGATCTACCTGTGTGTCATTGTTTAACAGGACAAAAAAATCCGACCTGCTGGAGCGAAAAGCCAGGTCGTATGCTTTTCCAAAACCAAGATTTTCCTTGTGTTTAATGATAGCCACTTGGGGATATTTTGTTCTAACCAGATTAAGGCTGTTATCAATTGAATTATTATCAATCAAAATGATTGAAAAATCAGGGTAATCCGTTTGCTCCAGGGAAGAAATACATTTATCCAGATGCCGCTCACCGTTATAATTAAGGATAATCACGTCCACGTGGGGAAGAGTTGAATGGTGTTCTTTGATCATTTTTTATAACCGGCTCAGATTTTTCAACATCCTGACAGGTTTGGTGATTTTCCAGGAGGTGGAAGAAAAAACCGTGTTCAACTGTGCCTCGAGGTTAGATATGGCTTCTTCCAAAATCGATATTTTTTCTTCTAAAACCAGTGCATTTTCATGAAGTGCTCCTATTTCCTGATCTCTTTCAGTTATCAATGTCAGAAGATGATTTTGTTCTGCTTCTTTTTGCTTGGCCTCGTCGCGCATCAAATTAATGATTTTTTCCTTTTCCAGAACCACCTTGTCAACGGAATTCTGAACAAAACTTAGTATATCTCCGGCCGAGACATCCTGCAGATGCTTGGCCAAAACCTTTTCCCGATAAAGTCGTTGTTTACCTGCTCCCCCTTTTCCGGTATAGGTTGCGCTTCCAAAAATTCGATACTCAGAGACTACAGCATCGATAAAAACCATCTCACATAATTTGGAAAGCCTGATGAGCAAATCCCAGTCCTCATAGATTTCAAGTGAATCATCCAGTGGGCCGATTTTTTTCAAAATATTTCCCGGAATACAAATGGTGTTAAAAGCGATATAATTTTCCAGGATCAACTTTCCCCGGTAAACAGGTTCTCCCAGAAAAACCACTTTTTCGGAATCCCCGATTCCATTGGATCCATAGGTAACACACCTGGCTTTGGCATGGGTCACACATTTCCGGTCAGCTTGGGAAAGCAGTGTTTCCAAAGCTGAAGGATAAAAAAGGTCATCATCATCAAGAAAACAGACAAATTCTCCCGTAGCCTTCTCAATCCCGCTGTTTGCCGATGCCGCACGGCCGAGGTTTGTCTCGTGTTCGATATATACAAAGGAAATGTCCTGAATTGTTTTCCGTAACTCTTCAATGGGTACAGCAATGCATCCATCGTTAACCAGGACTATTTCAATGGGGCGATGGGTCTGCGTCGCAATACTGTCGATGGCTTCCTGCAGAAGCTCAGGACGGCTTTTTGTCCGGACAATGACTGAAACCAGGGGCGAATCCGGTGCGGGTTTTTTTGTTCTGTAGCGGTAGAGCGCTTTATACTGGGAATCTAAAGGATCCTGTTTTTGAGACGGGTCACAACACCAGAACGCCTCGGCATAAGTCACTTCGGAAGGTAATGTATAGGAGCGACCAGCGTTAATGGCCAGCACTATACGTTCATACTCCGCCTGAGCCAACTGGCTGGAAAAGCATTTTATGGCTTTGCGCTTAAGCTCGGCAACCGAACTGATATCCACCAGCCGGTTGGCTTCGTTATAACGGCTAATTTCATAGAGCCAGACATTTTTATCAAAGCCGCAGTCATTGAGCAAAGACCATATGATTTGAGTGGTGGCTCTGTGATCCGGATGAAATTCCTGGATACCCGGCAAAAATACTGTTTCCGGGTTGATAGCATTCAGCAGGGTTTTTAAGTCTTCCAAAAATATCCTGTCCCTGCTTATCCCTCTATCAGGAACGGACCAGAAATGATATTGACTCACTCCCAGAATTTCACCCGCCTGCAGGCATTCCTTCTTGCGAACTTCAGGCTCTCCGGCCCCTTCGCCCTTGGTCATCACCACGACTTCCACTCTCATATTCCGCTTTGATGCAAGAGCCATAGCTCCACCCATTCCAAAAACATCATCATCAGGATGGGGGGCAAAAATCAGCCATGGACCATGAGGAATATCCGAGAGTTCATAAGGAATCAAATCTTTTTCTTCAAGCA
>SKZT01000237.1 GCA_007127235.1 Desulfobacteraceae bacterium | reverse complement strand
GCTGCCAATGAAAAAGGAGTCCGGTTTGAACGTGCCCGTATCCATACGGTGATGCCGGATGAAGATGATAAACTAAAACTCAGATTTCTGAAAGAATCAGGAGAATTGCTGGATGAAACTTTCGATATGGTTGTTTTATCAGTAGGCCTTTCTCCCATGAAAGAAGCAGCTTCTTTGGCTCAAAAGCTTGGTATTGAATTGAACCAACACCAATTTGCAAAAACCAATGATTTGACACCTGTAGCGAGCAATCGTGAGGGCATTTATGTTTGTGGTGCATTTCAAGGACCCAAGGATATTCCTCAATCGGTTATGGAAGCCTCGGCTTCTGCTGCCGCCGCCACCGGAATGCTGGCATCTGCTCGCGGAACTCTTGTGCGCACAAAAGATCTTCCGCCCGAAGTGGATGTTTCAAATATGGAGCCCAGAATCGGTGTTTTTGTCTGCAATTGTGGCATTAATATCGGAGGTATAGCCGATGTTCCTGCTGTGCGCGATTATGCAAAAAAACTTCCCCATGTGGTCCACGTAGAAGACAATCTGTTTACCTGCAGTCAGGATACCCAGGATAAGATGAAAGAGCTGATCCAGGAAAAAAATATCAACCGCGTGGTGGTGGCATCATGTTCACCCAGGACTCATGAACCGCTTTTCCAGGAAACCATTCGGGAAGCCGGGCTGAACAAATACCTCTTTGAGATGGCCAATATACGGGATCAGAATACCTGGGTGCACATGAATGATCCGGTGCGTGCAACAGACAAAGCCAAAGATCTGGTGCGTATGGCCATTGCCAAGGCTGCCTACGTACAGCCCTTGCATCAGGTGGGTCTTAGTGTGAAAAAGGCGGCACTGGTGGTCGGAGCAGGTGCAGCCGGTATGGAAACGGCTCTGGGAATCGCAAAACAAGGGTGCATGGTCTATCTGGTTGAACGAAGCAATGAACTCGGCGGAAACGCTCGTCTGCTATATGCCACCTGGCAGGGTGAACCTATCGCACCCTACCTTGACAATCTTATCAAGCAGGTGGAAACCAATCCGATGATTCAGGTGTTCATGAATGCTGAAGCAAGTGAAACCACCGGATGTATCGGAAGTTTTACCACAGTCGTAAGAAGCAACGAAACACAGAAGCCTTTGAAAACCGTTGAGCATGGCGCAACAGTCCTGGCAACCGGGGGAAGTGAATACAAACCCGAAGAATATCTCTATGGCCGTAACCCTGGTGTGATGACTCACCTGGAATTTGATGAAGCCATAAACAATGGTAACGATCTGGTCAGCAAGGCAAAACTGGCCGTATTTATCCAGTGCGTTGGCTCGCGTAACGAGCAAAGACCATCATGCAGCCGTGTGTGCTGCACCCACAGCTTAAAAAGCGCTATGGCCCTCAAAAAGCAGGATCCGGATAAAATTGTATTTATTTTGTACCGTGACCTTCGCTCCTATGGTTTCCGTGAAGATCTTTATACCGAAGCCCGCAAAATGGGTATTACCTTTGTTCGGTTTGATCCGGAAACTCCACCCGAAGTTGACCAGGATGCCAACGGAGCTATGACTTTAAAAGTCATGGATCATATCCTTCAGCGTACTATGGAAATGCAGCCGGATCTTCTGGTACTGGCATCTGCCATTATTCCCAACGAAAATCGAAAGCTTTTTGAATTGTTCAAGGTCCCTGTCAATGCCGAGGGATTTTTGGTGGAGGCCCATGCAAAACTCCGACCGGGAGACTTTGCGTCCGAAGGTTTGTTTATGGCCGGGCTGGCCCACTATCCCAAGTCTCTGGATGAAAGTATTGCTCAGGCTCAGGCAGCAGTATCGAGGGTGATGACGATTCTTTCCAAGGATCAGATTATGGTGGGAGGTGTTGTCGCCAGTGTCGATCCCAGCAAATGCGCGGTGTGTCTGACATGTGTCAGGGCCTGTCCGTATGGTATCCCTTACATCGGCATTGAAGAAGGCCACGCTGTGATTGATCCGGCTCAATGTCATGGCTGCGGTGTTTGCGTTTCCGAATGCCCCGGCAAAGCCATCGCACTTCAGCATTTCACCGATGAACAAATCCTGGCAAAAACCGATGCGCTATTCATCGAGGTTGCCGAAGGAGTATAGCAATAAAGGAGTGCAAAAGCTGAGCTTTTGCAAAAAGGCTGTCGAAAATAAAAGGAGAAATATTTTATGTCCGAAACTTTTGAACCCCGCATACTGGCTTTTTGCTGCAAGTATTGTGCATATGCCGCAGCAGACCTGGCCGGTTCCATGCGTCTGTCATACCCCACAAACATAAAGGTAATCCAGGTCCCATGCACTGGACGGGTGGATATCATTCATCTTTTAAGAGCCATTGAAGATGGTGCCGACGGTGTGTACGTAGCCGGATGTCTCGAGGGAGAGTGCCATTTCATCGAGGGCAACCTTCGGGCCAGAAAGCGGGTCAACTATGTCAAGGAAGTACTTAAAGATATCGGCATCGAAACAGAACGGATTGAAATGTATAATCTGTCATCGGCCATGGGCCCGCGATTTGCCGAAATCGCACAGGAAATGACTCAGAAAATAAAAGAACTCGGCCCCAGCCCGGTTAAAATGAACCAGGCGGCCTGAACTGTTCTCACAAATGAGGTGATCAATGATTGTTGCTGATAGAAAACCGTTTTCTGAATTGCTGGAGATGGTTGATGGATGTAACCGTATTATGATTGTCGGTTGCAAAGGCTGTGTGACTGTCTGCAATGTGGGAGGATTAAAAGAAGTGCAGATATTGGCATCCGCCCTGAAAATCGCCCGAAAGAAGACGGGAACTCCCCTGGAAATTGAAGAAACCCTTTTGGAACGCCAATGCGACCCTGAATATATCGAATTGCTTAAAAATCAAGTCAATGATTTTGATGCTGTTATTTCCATGGCTTGTGGTGTGGGCCCTCAATTCTTGTCTGAGGCTTATCCCGAACAACGTTTTTTCCCCGCTGTTAACACCACCTTTTTCGGAGGCGCTGTCCGCCATGGTATTTGGGAAGAACGCTGCGCTGGATGCGGTACTTGCATCATTCACCAATATGACGGCATGTGTCCAATTTCCCGATGCTCCAAGAGTCTAATGAACGGACCCTGTGGTGGAAGTTCCCATGGGGCGTGTGAGATAAGCCCGGATACGGACTGTATCTGGGACCGGATCGTTCGGAAAAAGATGGAAACGGGAAAGGTGAATGATTTGATAAATGTAGCTCCGGTGAAAAATTGGCGATCTTCCTGGCACGGAGGACCACGTCGAAGAGTACGGGAGGAACTGACCAAATGAACGAATTTAAAGCAGCCAGTAACCTTGAGAAAATCCTGAAAGCCGGGCATTTTGCATTCACCGGTGAACTTGGACCTCCTCGCGGTGCGGCAGTACAAGAGGTTCGGGAAAAAGCCGCCTTTTTAAAAGGTAATGTGGACTCCGTCAATATTACCGACAACCAGACTGCCGTCGTCAGAATGTCAAGCTGGGCCGCCTGCCTTTTCCTGATTCAGGAGGGTGTTGAACCCAATTTTCAGATGGTCTGCCGGGACAGAAACCGGCTGGCTTTGCAGGCAGACATACTTGGAGCTTATGCCCACGGTATTCGAAACATACTGTGTCTTTCAGGCGACCACTGCCAGTTCGGAGACCATCCCGAGTCCAAGGGCGTCTTTGATATCGATTCCATGCAGTTGATTTCCATGGTAAAAAAAATGCGCGATGATAAAAAGTTTCTTTCCGGCGGGGATCTTCATGAAGCCCCCAAACTTTTTATCGGAGCTGCTGCCAATCCCTTTGCGGAACCTTATGATTACAGACCATACCGCCTGGCCAAAAAAATAGAGGCAGGGGCGGATTTTATCCAAACCCAGTGCATCTATAACATGAAACGTTTCCGGGAGTTTATGAAACAAGCCAATGATATGGGCCTTACGGAAAAATGTTATATTTTAGCAGGGGTAACCCCCATGAAAAGTGTGGGTATGGCCAAGTACATGAAAAGCAAGGTGCCGGGCATGGATGTTCCCGATGAAACCATCAGCCGATTGCAGGGTGCGAAAAAAGGCAAAGTAGCAGATGAAGGTATTAAAATCGCCTGTGAGCAAATCGAAGAATTCAAGGAGATGAAAGGTGTAGCCGGCGTTCACCTGATGGCCATCGAATGGGAAAACAAAGTTCCCGAAATTGCCGAAAGAGCGGGAGTTCTCCCCCGGCCACAAATATAGAAGGTTCCCCTCTTTGCCAAACCGGTCTTTACACACACTTGACACAGCGGGGTGGAATTTCTTTTTTTCACTCAGATCCTGGCAACGAGGTTACAAAAGATGATCGCAAACGTTCCCCCCTTTTGAAAAGGGGGGACAGGGGGGATTTGAAGCTTTTTTAAATCCCCCTAAATCCCCCTTTGCCAAAGGGGGACTTGCTACAACATCCCATAGGTTAGCATCTATGGCTCCTTATCCTGTAAATTCAAATTAATTTAAAAAAAAGGAGATCCCTTAATGAATGAATGGGAACCCAAAATCATCGCTTTTTTTTGCAACTGGTGCACCTACGGTGCGGCCGATCTCGCAGGGGTAAGCCGTTTTCAGTATCCCCCCAATATTCGTGTTATCCGTGTGCCATGCTCCGGAAGAATCAGTCCCAAATTTATCCTGTCTGCATTGAGAAAGGGTGTGGATGGAGTCTGGGTATCCGGATGCCACCCGGGAGACTGTCATTACATCGATGGCAATTACTATGCCCGAAGAAAATTCACACTGTTTAAAAATCTCATGGAACATATGGGTATCGAGCCAGGAAGATTGCAATTTTCATGGATATCATCGGCTGAATCCACCAAGTTCGTAAAAGTTGTCACCGAAGTAACCAATGACATCAGAGCACTCGGGCCCGCCAATCGCATGATCAAGGAAATGCCCTTAAAATTTGCATAATATTCACGCAGAGGTATGTTTGGAGTTTGGAGTATAACCTGCCTGTATGAAATAAACTAATCTGTGAGGCAAACCCGGAGTGCGAAAGTTGTACTTTCGCCCAACCGGCTGCAAGCCGGTTCACCTGAAAAACAGATCTGAAAACAAGAAACAGGCTTACGTTGTGCGGATAAATCAACACAAACAAGCAGACCACCTCTGATGCCAATAACCTGTAGGTGCGAATTCATTCGCACAGCCGAGTTTCTCACACTCATGGGGTTTAGTTTTGGCGTATCCGGTTGTAACTGCGTCTCTGTGCAAATCAATTCGCACCTACATGTAAACCCACATCCAGTGCAAAAAACCTGTAGGTGCCTCGAAAGGTCACAGCCATCTTATCTACTGCAGTCGTAACTGGTATAGCAGAGTCATGGTTGCTTTTCACACAGAGCATGGGTACGAGAAAAAAATGCAAAAGCACAGCTTTTGCACTCCTTTAACACCCCCCTAACCCCCAAATCCGTCACAATCAGAAAAAGATCATTCCCCGAAAAATCAGCACATTTCGAAAAACAAAAAAACCCCTTGATCAAAAATCTGATTGCAGTTATTTTGCAAAGTTATGCACCTTTACTCGCTTTATTGCTTTGCCTCCGGCAGAGGGGAAATATGTATTTTCTGGAAATTTTTTACGATAACGCTAAATATAACGGGACCGGAAAATTTTCTGTCGATATTAATAAAGGGTTTATACCCAAATGGACTCTGTTAAGATCGGGAAAAAAATCCACTGAGTTGTTGCGACTCATTGCCCTGGCATTGACAGGAAATTTTTTTTTGAATAGGCTTTCGGATTATGCCGTAAAAATGGTCAGTGCCTCCGCTCCTTATATTCATCTGGAGACTTTGATCGCCCGGCACCGGGAAACGGAAGGGCGAGCCATCAAATTTGAATTTGTGGGGTCGGGCCTTAGAATTCACCGTGAGGGCAATATTGAAAATCTTTCCAAAGCCGATATACAGCATTTATCCCTTGATTTTCAAAAAAGTAAAATTTCAAATTCTTCCGACCTGGGAACACATTTTTTAGCGGCGTACGGCTCTAAACTGATCAGCCATAAAGACACCGATGACTTTGATTTCAACAATATATATATGAGGCTGAACCGACTGACAAGCCTGTTTGATAGCAAAATGCCGGTTACCAACCCTGTCGAGTTTTTTTCCAGCATTCAAACAAGCATCATTTACAAAAGGCTTGGCGCTTCCAACACATTGAAAAGTCTGAGCGATCTTGAAAATAAGTGGCTAAATTTAAATGCACACCACCGGAAACATGAAAAATACAGTGTGGACAAACGGTTTAAGTCTTTTCCGCCATGGAAAAAACGGATGCTTTTGCCCTTGATCGATATCTGTCGCCATATGCTGGATGCCTTTCCGAGAGTCCCCCGCCCTCTTGATATGCCGGGTGTTTTGCTTTTTTGTAACCCAAGCGCATATTGTAGCTCCAAACATTTTGTGAGTTGGCTTCATTTTGTCGACGAACTTTTTCCTAACCTCCAGGTTATCCTGTCGCTCCCTGAACATCTGCAAAAAAGCTTTCCTGATAATCTTTCAAAAAAGCGTTTAAAACTTCCGGACTATAATCTGAAGGCTGAAAATAAGTTTTCAAACCTTTCATCCCCATTCGTACTTCTCGTTCATATAGACGGCCGTCTTCCCAACCTTGCCCTCATGAAGCTAAGCAGGCATTTTAAAAATCAGGGACAAAAAGTGATTTTGACTCGAAAAAACGAATATCCGAAAAACCCCGAAGCTGTTTTTGCAAGCTGCATATTTAACTTCGATACCTCGGCAAAACACGTGGAAAATCTCCGTAAAAATTTCGGAGATTGCTTAACAGTAGGAGGATCAGGGGTTGATATTCAACTGCGCATGGAAAAAGACATCGAAGAACTTGAACCGGATTTTGATCTTTATCCCGAACTTGGCGACCGCGCCATTGGCTTTCTTACTAGAGGATGCCCCAATAAATGCTCTTTTTGTATTGTTCCACAAAAAGAAGGGGCTTCCCGCCAGGTTTGTGACCTGGAAAGCCTGCTTCAGGGGAGAAAAAAACTGATTTTGCTCGATGACAATATATTGGCCCATCCCGAAGCCGATACATTTCTGGAGCAGATGGTTCAGCAAAAAATTCGTGTCAACTTTAACCAAACTCTGGATATTCGTTTGATCAACAAAGAAAGGGCCGGACTTTTAAAACAGATTCGGTGCGAAAATGTAAAATTCACGAGATCAAACTATCATTTCAGCCTCAACAATGATAAAAACCTGGATCTGATCGCTGAAAAATACAGGATGCTGGAGTTTACTCCCAGGGACAATGTCGAGTTTATCTGCATGTACGGCTTTAACACCACATTGGCCAAGGATGTCCGCCGATTTAAATTTCTTCGCTCACTTCCGGGAGCTTATGTTTTTACTCAAAGATATCGTCCTGTCATAGGTGGTCCGGCTTGCCGCATAGAAAATTTTTTCGATGACAGGGCCGATGATCTCATCGATGACTTGGTGAACATCAATTTCACACAGAACATGAAAACCATGGAAATTTACTATAAATGGGTTAGCCGTTTATACGTTGAAACATTCGGAAAACTGAACATGAACCTGGTGGATACCATTTTTAAATATAATTTTCGCCACCGAAAAGGAGCCTACATTGCCTCGCTGGCTGGAACCCGAAAACGGTCCTTTGTGTGATCAAGAAAATCAAAGGTAAGGTCATTTTCCAAAAGGACATTTGGGAAAAGAGCATGTCTGACACTCCAGACAAAGCCCTCCATTGGAAAGCTCAGCCAAATCGCCGCGGGTTATTTTAATATCGGCCAGGACCCGGGGAAACAGCAGATCAAAGCTGGTGGTTTTATGAAAAAGTGCACATGCAGGAACACCCATAAGCCGCACATTTCCAATGTTACCTATAAGAGTCATGGCACCGGGAAGAACCGCGGCTCCGTGCAGCAAATCAGTAGCACCGGCATCCAGCAAACCCTTAAGTGTAAGATCTTCGGGATCAACGGACAGCCCGGCCGTGGTGATAATGATGTCGCTTTCAGCTTCGATCAGCTGGCCAACGGCTTGCGCAATAGCCCCTGGATCATCGGGAACAATAATCGTTTTTACCAAACTGCATCCATACTTAATTACCTTTCCTGTAAGGATGGCCTCGAATTTGTCTTTGACCAGACCTTTAAAAACCTCGGTACCAGTTATCAATATGCCGATTTTGGCAGGTTTAAAGGCCTGGACCCTAAACAAAGGCTTTTTGTCTAATATCGCCATGGCAGCGTTAAAAATATCCTTGGGCAGGTAAAGAGGAATAGCCCGTGTGCCGGCAATAACTTTATCCTTCTTTATGGTTGTGAAATTTTTTCTTGCGGCAGCCATCACTCCGGGTATGAGATTAAAGTTGCGAAGCCTTTGGGAGTCAACCAGCAAAAGGCCGTTTTGACTGGCAACGATATTGACTTTCCCCTCACGCGGCGTTCCTCCTACCCTGGCACCATCCCCTGTCATCGCCGATGCGAACGCCTCCGCAGCCTGATCTTCATGCACCCACTTGCCGGAGTCTATACTGCTTTGATCCGTATACAAACGGTTACGTCCCATTTTTTGCAATCGGCATATATCGCCAACCGTAATGGTTTGTCCCCGCCGAAAAGCAGCCCCCTTGGATTCACCAGGAATTATCTGTGTCATATCGTGGAGAATTTTTTGTCCGACCGCTTCTTCAGTCTTAACACTATCCAATACAGGACTTCTAACCAACTCTGATTTTCGGGTTTCACGGCTGAGATAGGGCGAATCTCCCTGGCATTGGCGGCAAATTTCTCCGTGCTTTAATGGATATGCCTCACGACATAACGGACAAACGCTGATTGGCCCCTTGCTTCTTTTTATCAGGTGTTCGAATCCGACTGTTACAGCCTCTCTGGAACAAATAAGGTGGTGACAATCCCCAATCTGGTGACGCAATCGCTCTGAGTTCTGTTCAGACTTTGCTTTGAGTTTTAAAAGCCAGTTTGAAATTTCATCAAAGGCTGGTATTTTAGATACGTCCACAAATATCCTTACACCTTCTCCCGTGAATTTATCATACAAACTCACCGCATATAATCCCAAATTTATTATTTTCAACCATCCGTTTCCAATTGTGCAGGGAGTCATCATCTGGACTGAATCGGGAAGGCACCAGGATGTTTCGCAAATGGCATCGTACAAAATATCATTGGGAATGCACATCTTTGCCATTTCCACCATGTAGCAACCCAGAATAACTCCAGGAGCAGGATATCCGTGAAAGTTTGTGGCCATTTCTGTAAATTCACTCAGCAAATTGTCGCCTTCCACCGGTGAAAGCAATATTGTGTTTTCTATCTCAGATTTTCCCATATGATTGTTCCCTCATTAATCCATCGCTGTATTTACTTTAACATATTGAGTATTTATAAGATAAAAAAAGTATGATGTCAATCAGATCATGAATTACAATGGATGGAGGAATCACTGAATGAAGGAATGGATGGATGATCCATAGCCGGGAATGATGAAAATCTTTCTGTTTGGAATTCTATTTTATAATTGCAAATTTGTTCTTGATATTCAGTATTTAACCATTGAAAAGGCGGGGGATAATTCTGTTTAAACATATTCTGGCTATAAGGGATTTGGGGTGGTTGATAGAATCCCGCCTGGTATAAACCTGTAGGGGCGGGTTCCAAACCCGCCCTCGTTTCAAATTCCCAGGATGT
>SKZT01000196.1 GCA_007127235.1 Desulfobacteraceae bacterium | reverse complement strand
TGAAGCCTGGCCATGACTTTTTCACCAATAACGGATGCCGGGATTTCCTTTTCCTCGATTTCCTTCAGATCTCTTTCCAGATTATCCAGGAATTCTTCGATAATCTCCACGCTGATATTTCTTTTTTCACAGGCCCGGGCCACTCCCTGCCGAACCTTGTCACGATTGAAGATCTCCCGACGACTATCTTTTTTAATAATCATGATCGGAATTTCCTCAATCTGTTCATAAGTGGTGAAGCGCCTTTTGCAGTCAATACATTCCCTTCGCCTTCTGATAACCGTGGCGTCTTTGCTGAGCCGGGAATCCATCACCTTGTTATCTATCTCACCGCAATAAGGACATTTCATGGCCATTCTCCCTTGTCACCGGAATATGCACGTATTCAATTCCTGCCTCCATGATCATCTTTTTGCTAAGTTCATCAGCATAGCCGGATTGATAGAAAATCTTTTCAATGCCTGCGTTGATAATCATTTTGCTGCAGATGGAGCATGGAAGGTTGGTGCAAAACAGGATGGAACCTTTGATGGAAACACCATGGAAAGCAGCCTGGATGATGGCATTTTGTTCGGCATGGATACCACGGCACAATTCATGGCGATGACCTGAGGCAATATGAAGCTGTTCTCTGAGACATCCGGCATCGACACAATGTTTTATACCCGAAGGGGCACCATTATAACCGGTGGCCAGAATTCTTTTATCCTTTACCAGAATTGCCCCTACTGCACGTCGAATACATGTGGAACGTTTTGCCACAAGCACTGCGATTTCCATAAAATAGGCTTCCCAGCAAGGACGTTCCTGTTTTGGTTTCATATTTACATTGCTCCACCCGTCTCCCGATAAAGAGGAAACGCGCGGCACAGTTCCATCACTTTTTGTCGTGTTTCGTCAATGACATGGTCTTTTCCGGGATTTTTTAAAACATCGATAATAAATCCTGCAATAAGAATCATTTCATCGGCTTTCATACCCCGTGTGGTCAAAGCAGGAGTACCCAACCGAATCCCGCTGGTAACCATGGGACTTCTGGTTTCAAAAGGAATCGCATTTTTATTGACGGTAATACCTGCACGCCCAAGGTTATCCTGGGCATCCTTACCCGTGAGGTTTAAGGGGGTCAGGTCCGCAAGAAGCATATGGTTATCGGTACCGTTTGACACCAGATTAACACCTTCATCCATAAGATGCCGGGCCAATGTTTGAGCATTGGTGATGACATCCTGCTGATAAAGCCTGAACTTTTCGGAAAGGGCTTCCTTGAAAGCTATCGCTTTGGCGGCAATAACATGCATCAGCGGCCCACCCTGGATACCTGGAAAAATCTGGCTGTTTAATTCTCTGGAAAAATCTCTTTTGGCAAGAATCAAACCGCCTCGAGGGCCCCGCAATGTTTTGTGAGTGGTAGAAGTGACCACATGGGAATGGGGAATGGGAGACGGATGGAGCCCTGCAGCCACAAGACCTGCAATATGGGCCATGTCCACCATGAGTTTGGCACCTGCCGATTCGGCTATTTGACTGAAAGCTTCAAAATCGATAATTCTGGGATAGGCACTGGCACCGGCCACAATGAGTTTGGGACGATATTTCCGGGCCAGGTCCGAAACCATGTCGTAATCGATTCTGCCGGTTTCCTTTTTGACACCATAATGAATGAATTTGAAAAGTTTTCCTGAAAAACTGGCCGGACTTCCGTGTGTCAGATGGCCACCGTGTGCCAGATCCATTCCCAGGACCGTGTCCTGGGACTCAAGAAGGGCGAAATAGACCGCCATGTTTGCCTGAGAACCTGAATGGGGTTGAACATTGGCATATTCAGCTTTAAAAAGATTCTTTACCCGCTCCAGAGCCAAAGATTCCACAATATCTACAAATTCGCATCCGCCATAGTATCGCTTCTGGGGGTATCCCTCGGCATACTTGTTGGTCATCACGCTCCCTTGAGCTGCCATGACTGCGGGGCTGGCGATATTTTCGGAAGCAATCATTTCGAGTGTAGAAGACTGCCTGTCGAATTCTAGGGCAATTGCCTCGGAAATTTCCGAATCTGTCGTTTGAATGATATCCATAAGTTTTGCATCCACAACCTTATATCCCCTTAAATCATTTATTGCAAAATTTCAGCAGATTGATCTCATCTATTTTATCGATTCGTTTCTGATGGCGCCCGGCTTCGAAAGGGGTTTCCATCCAGGTTTTAACAATTTCAAGTGCCAGAATATCTCCGATAACCCGCCCTCCAAGCACTAAAATGTTGGCATCGTTATGACTGCGGCTCATGCGGGCCGAAAATATCTCTGTGCAAAGGGCTGCACGGACCCCAGGAAATCTGTTGGCCACTATGGACATGCCGATTCCTGTCCCGCAAATCAGAATACCGCGTTCAAATTCTTTTTTGGACACCGCAGAAGCCACGCGGATCCCGAAATCAGTGTAATCGACCGAGACCTCATTGAAAGTACCAATATCCTCTACTTTAATACCCTGGTCAATAATAAAGGCTTTGATTCTTTCTTTCAAGCCAAAGGCGGCATGATCACAGCCAATAATAACGTCTGTTTTAACTGGGTTCACTTTACAATCCTGATCGTCAATAAAATTTACAAAAAAAAACAATCCCGGTAAAAACCGGGATTGTGGTTATCTCTCTACCTCATTGTAATATGTCGCCTCAAAGGGAATTTTCTCGCAAAACACCGGTTAAGCCATCCCGTTTGTATACTTTCTCAAAATAAGGGTAGCATTGGTACCCCCAAAACCAAACGAGTTGGTCATTGCCACTTTCACATCGGCTTTTCGTGCGACATTGGGAACATAGTCAAGGTCACATTCTTCACCCGGATTTTCCAGATTAATAGTGGGAGGAATCACTCCGGAGTCAATGGTCAGGGCTGTAAATACGGTTTCTATACCACCTGCTCCTCCAAGCAAATGACCCGTCATGGATTTAGTGGAGCTTATGGGCACTTTTGGAGCATGATCTTTGAAAACCGCTTTAAGGGCTCTGGTTTCATACAGGTCATTTAACGGCGTGGATGTTCCATGAGCATTGACATAGTCCACTTCATGGGCCTCTATTGCAGCATCATCGAGAGCCGCCTGCATACAACGCGAAGCCCCGTTGCCATCGGGAGGAGGCGAGGTCATATGAAAACCGTCACCACTCATACCGTAACCGATCATTTCTCCATAGATTTTGGCGTCTCTCTTTATGGCACTTTCAAGGGATTCCAGAATTAAAATTCCGCAGCCCTCCCCCACGACAAATCCATCCCGGTCCTTCTCAAAAGGCCTGGAAGCCTTCTGCGGATCATCGTTTCTTGTTGATAACGCCTTCATGGCATTGAAACCGGCAATACATGATCTTGTAATAACGGCTTCCATCCCCCCTGTGATCATAGCATCAGCTTTGCCGGATTTGACCAGCTTAAAAGCATCTCCTATGGCATGTGCTCCTGCGGCGCAGGCTGTTGCAACCGAAGCATTGGGCCCTTTAGCGCCAAAATGAATCGAAATCATCCCAGGTGCCATGTTTCCAATGATCATAGGAATAAAAAAAGGACTGACACGTTGGGGGCCTCTTGTATCGATAATTTTGAAATTTTCTTCCAGAGTGGCTAATCCCCCTAAACCACATCCGGTCAAAACACCCACTTTTTCTTCATTGGAACTGTCGATTTTATAGCCTGAATCCTCCATGGCCATCCGGGTGGCAGCCACGGCATAGGTAATAAAACGCTCGGTGCGCTTGGCCTCTTTTTTCGGAAGAAAATCTTCAGGATGGAAATCTTTGACTTCTCCGGCGATCTTGGTTTGATAATCCGTTGTATCAAATCTTGTAATTTCTGAAATGCCGGATTTTCCGGCGCACAAAGCAGACCAGGTGTCCCTGACCCCGATTCCCAGAGGCGTTATCAACCCTACACCTGTAATCACAACGCGCCTGTCCACGAAAACCTCCTTAGCCTTATGTTGTTAAACATGTTTTATTTTCTATTGCCCAGGGCATTACCCATCAAGAGTGCTCATTGATGTAACTGAGAGCATCTTTGACCGTAACCAGCTTTTCAGCATCCTCATCGGAAATATCAATCTCGAATTCTTCTTCCATGGACATGATCAATTCCACCAGATCCAAAGAATCCGCACCCAAATCATCTACAAATGATGCTTCAGGGACCACTTCGCTGGCCTCCACTCCCAGTTTCTCTGCAATGATCTTTTTAATTTTATCCTCGACGGACATTCAGATACCTCCCTTAAATAATATGCGTAATATTAAGAAATATATATTGTGTTTAAATGTACATACCACCACTGACATGGATAACCTGGCCGGTGAGATAAGATGCTGCATCCGAGGCCAAAAAGGCCACTGCAGCAGCTACATCTTCAGGTTGCCCGGACCTTCCAAGGGGAATTTGCGCCATAAACGCATCTTTGACGTTCTGGGGCAAATCCTGAGTCATATCGGTTTCAATAAAGCCGGGAGCCACGGCATTAACCGTAACATTTCTGGGTGCCAGTTCTTTTGCTGCGGCCTTGGTCAAACCGATTATTCCGGCCTTGGAGGCCACATAATTGGATTGACCCGGATTGCCGGTAACCCCGACAATGGATGCAATATTGATGATTCGTCCTTCGCGCTGTTTCATCATGATCTTTGCAACAGCTCTGCTGCAAAGAAAAGTGCCTTTCAGGTTTACGTCAATGACATCGTCCCAGGCTTTGGTTTTCATACGAACCAAAAGACTGTCGCGTGTTATACCGGCATTATTGACCCAAACATCAATTCGACCCGATTCATTCATAATGCTGTCTATAAAGACTTTGATCTCGTCTTCGGATGCCACGTTGACGCTTTGGCTTGATGCGCCGGCATTGGCTGCAGCCAACAGGGCTTCGGTTTCACTGGCCGCCGCCGCCTCGCCTTCAGGATCGGCAGGATTAAAATAATTGAAATAAACATGTGTCCCGGCATCGGCGAGAGCCAGACATATGGCCCTTCCAATTCCCCTGGAACCTCCGGTAACCACAACCGTTCGCTGACCTTTTTCCGGCATGCTTCGTTTACCTCCCGAATAAAATATCGGCCACCTGATCCATATCTCTGATCAAACCCGGATAAAATCGCACCAGACGGCTGTGGTTAATTGATTGCATAAGATCCGAAACCGTCTTCTCATCAAGAATTCCGGAACCATTCACTATTTTCATGGTGTTTTGTGCAACCAGCTGAGCGGTTTCCGATGCAAATATTCTTGACATGGCCGTAATTTTTTTTGCCTCCGGATCAGTTGAATCCGAAACTGCTTTGGCCTTTCTTGCCAAAGCCGCAGCCACTTCCACGGATGCCATCATATCCGCAAGATAAAACATGAGACACTGCTGCCGGGTAAGGCGGTTTTCATGCACAAAATTAACAACGATATTTAAAGCCTTTGCAGACAAGGCAATCCATTGTGCCCCAAAATCGCCTTCCTCTGTTTCCACTGCCGCCATGTCTTCGGCAATTCCATTGTAATACCCCCCCTTGGTCTTTCGGGTGGTTTTCCATCGAAATGTGCTGATTATACTCTGCTGAATCTCGCTGGTGCCTTCATAAATAGTGGTGATTTTCACATCACGCTTTATTTTTTCCACCTCGTATTCCCGGATATACCCGTATCCACCCAATGCCTGCATGGCATCATCGGCAAAACGATTTGCGGATTCCGTGGCAAACATTTTTCCGATGGACCCTTCCACCTGGAGATCCTCCTCACCGGAATCGAGCCGTACCGCAATTTCATCCATATAGGCCTCGGCAGCTTCCATACGAACCGCATGGGGTACGATCAGCTTATGGGTATAACCCTGCTTTTCAGAAAGGGGCGAGCCAAACTGGATACGTTCCTTTGCGTAAGCAATTACAATTTCCATGGCGTTCTGAGCCGCTCCCAGCGCCATAGCCGCAACCATGAGCCTCGTATATCCGAACACTTTATTGGCCTGTTTCATGCCTTGCCCGGGAACCAGCCCAATCAAATTATCGGCCGGAACAAAGACATCCGTAAATGACAATGGGGAAGTATTGGAAGCCCGAATGCCATGCTTCTGCTCTCCTTTGCCCTGTACAAAGCCTTCCATTCCCTTTTCCACCACAAAAAAGGCGGGCCCCTCGGGTGTGTTGGCCAACACAGTGGCAAGATCCGCATAGCCGCCGTTGGAAATAAACTGCTTGGAACCGTTGAGTTTATACCCTGTAATATTGCCGCTGTCATCGGTTACCGGATCAGCCTTGGTCTTTAATGCCGCAAGATTGCTTCCGGCACCGGGCTCAGTTACCGCATAAGCTACCAGAGTATCGCCATTGCCAATAGCCCCCAGCCATTTTTCTTTCTGGGCTTCGGTGGCCCCCACAAGGATTGGATCAGAGCCCAGCTGGAGTGCGAAAAAAGCCGTGGAAATACCCAGGCAAATCTTCGAAAGCTCCAAAACAACAGCACAGGTATCCCGGGCACCACCGCCCATCCCGCCATATTCTTCAGGTATAAACAATAACTGAAAACCAATCTCGGGCCCGAGCATCTCCCGGATAACGTCCTCGGGAAAGAATTCTTCTTGATCGTATTCGAGAATTTTTTCTTTGGTTAAAAGCCGTTTTTGAAGAAGACCCACCGTGTCAATGACCATTTGCCGCGATTCAGTATCAAGACCCGCTAAATTCGCCGCCATGGATTATACCTCTGCTTTGATGACCTGACGGTCTTTGTAGGTCCCGCAACTGGGGCACGCATGATGGGGAAGCCTTATTTCCCCGCATTGAGAACACTTTGAAATATTGGGTGCATCCGTTTTTTTATGGGTGCGGCGCGTATTTCGTTTTGACTTAGATGTTTTGCGTTTTGGTACAGCCATAAGTAATCTCCTAAATATTTGTTTTTATACAATATATGCTTAAAATGAAAATACTCAAATCTAATCTCGACATTAGTAATTGAAAAAAATTCGATTGTCAAGAATTTTAATTTATTTTTTTAAATTGTTTGCTTGCTCCTTATATTGTGCTATATTCATCAGCTTGACTGATAAAAACAATATAGAACTAAAGATGTTTAACCTGCTGTAATTTCAGAATTATAGGTCTATTGTTGTATGAAAATAGGGGATAGTAACCCATAGACGTTAACCTAAGGGATGCTAAAAAACAAGTCCCCCTTTGGAAAAGGGGGATGATTTAGGGGGATTTAAAAAAGCCTCAAATCCTCCCTGTCCCCCCTTTTCCAAAGGGGGGAAGGCTTGCAAAAAGGTGTTTTTATTCGTTAAATTCATACCCGATTCGGTCACACGCCGCCAATTATCTTAATTAATTTTTAACAAGATCTAGTTTGAGGTATCAGATATGAGTCAAACAGTAACACGTTTTGCCCCCAGTCCAAGTGGTTATCTTCATATTGGTGGTGCCCGCACCGCTCTTTTCAGCTGGCTTTACGCAAGGCACATGAAAGGCAGATTTGTTCTCAGAATAGAAGACACCGATGCTGTCAGAAGCACCCGGGAATCGGTGGATGCCATTTTTGAAGCTCTCAATTGGCTGGGGATGGCCTGGGATGAGGGTCCTTTTTTTCAATCTGAGCGTTTCCATCTTTATGAAGCGTTTCTGAAAAAACTCATTGATTCGGGCCAGGCATATTACTGCACCTGTTCATCCGAAAAAGTGGAGCTTATGAGAAAAAGGGCCATGGAAGCGGGAGGAAAACCCAAATATGACGGATCCTGCCGGGAAAAAGGGCTGAGCAAAAGCAAGGACTCCGTGATTCGGTTCAAGTCACCATTATTGGGAGCCACGGTATTGGAAGATGTTGTGAAGGGGCGTATTGTTTTTCAGAATCAGGAGATGGATGATTTTATTATTCAGAGAAGTGATGGTATGCCCACCTATAATTTTGCGGTTGTGGTGGATGATATCACCATGGGAATCAACACCGTGCTTCGCGGTGATGACCATGTCATGAACACACCGAAGCAGATCCTTTTATATAAAGCCTTGGACAGTCCTCTTCCGACTTTCGGACATGTTCCCATGGTTCTGGGCCATGACCGTACCCGGCTTTCCAAGCGACATGGTGCCATGTCGGTGACCGCATACCGGGATATGGGATATCTTCCACAAGCGGTGCTCAATTATCTGGTGCGCCTGGGATGGTCTTATGGTGACCAGGAATTTTTTACAGTTGACGAGTTAATCTCAAAATTTGATATAAAAAATCTGGGCCGCTCCGCTGGGGTATTCAATCCTGAAAAGCTTCTGGCATTGAATGCGGAACATATTAAAGCAACCCCTCCCGAAAAACTGGCGCCTCATTTGCTCCCTTTTTTAAAACAACGGGGTTATCCGGCTGAAAAGGGGCAATATTTAAACAATGTCATCGCCACGTTAAAGCTTCGAAGCAAAACCCTGGTGGAGATGGCCGAAAGCGCCTCTTTTTATTATGTGGATAAACCGGATTATGATTCAAAAGCGGTTAAAACATTTTTAAAAGCCGATATTATTGAAGTCCTTGAGATGTTGGCGGATAAACTGGAACAAGCCGAAGATCTCAGTGTGGAAATTCAGGAAAAAGCCTTTGGTGAAGTTTTGGAGACCACGGGCATCAAGTTCGGGAAAGTGGCCCAGCCGGTACGTGTAGCAATTACCGGCAAAACAGTGAGTCCCGGAATTTTCGAAATGATCGAAACCCTGGGAAAGGATCGCACGATTTTGCGGCTCAGGGCTGCCATTGATTTGATAAAAAGTCCTCAGGGCGAATAATCTCTAGATTATAAAACCATTATGAGTGTATCCTGTTTGTGTGAAATCCGATTTTTCTGTAGGTGCGAATTCATTCGCACTTAAAATCCGGCACGGATTTACAGAAAATTTCTTAGAGTCCCCCAGCAACTTTTTTCTGGGGAAACGGGCATAGACTCTATAAATGGACAATGGGGTGCACATTGTGCGAATGAATTCGCACCTACAATTGAGCACAAGTCTTTTCACACAAACAGTTTACACTCAAACCATTTAGACTTGAACATTGAGTTTCAACACTTATTTTATCACTAAATGCAATTTGAGAATCAAACAGACATGAAAGAAAAACAGGATCATGAAAGTCTCAGGGAAAACCGGACAGGAGTTTCATCAGGCATAGCTGCTCGAATACTCAAGATCATCTTACCCATAGTGATCATAATTAGCGGAATAGCCGCATATTCCTATTTGAAAAAAACCGGGCCGACAACCCAGAGACGTCCCCCGGCCACCTTTGCACCGGTTGTGGAAGTAAAGCCCCTTTATCCCCAAAATCACCGTACGGTTATCAAGGCCATGGGGACTGTGGTGCCGGAGCAAACTGTGGAATTGAGGTCCCGCGTGTCCGGAGAAATTATCGAGATTCATCCGGAATTTTCAGAAGGCGGCCTGCTTAAAGCCGGATCCAAAATAATTCAGATAGATCCTGTGGATTATGAATTGGCTTTGAGTCAGAAAAAAAAAACTTTGGCCGATGCCGAATATGAAATCAAGCTTGAACTGGGCAGGCAGGCGGTGGCAAAGAAAGAGTGGCAGCTGCTTAATTTGGAAATGGATGCCACCGAGCGCGAAATTGAACTTGCCCTTCGAAAGCCTCATCTTGAAAAAGCCCGCGCGGCAGTCACCGCAGCTGAAGCCGAAGTTGAAAAAGCGCGTCTGGATTTATCACGAACCCAAATTATCGC
>SKZT01000166.1 GCA_007127235.1 Desulfobacteraceae bacterium | reverse complement strand
TTATCAATCGCTTCGGCAACCTGTTGGTCTTCTTTTTGCCCGGTATACCAGTAAATTTGAGAATCAATACGTTCACTAACGCCTTTCTGCACAGATTCAAACCCAGGGCCATGGGATATGGTCGCACAGCCGGGCATCAACCACAATGCAAACAGGATAATCAACCATTTTACATTTCTTGAATTAAGCGATTTCATTTCGGTAGCGCTCCCAGATGATTTCTGTTTACACAAAGCTTTTGAGTAACTGTTAAGCGGAGTGCGAAAGCTGTGCTTTCGCAAAAATGCAAAAGCACAGCTTTTGCACTCCTTCAATTGACCTTACGTTCAACCTTTTTAAAGGCCTTCAATGGTGATGATGATGGTGGTCGTGGTCGTGCTTATTGCCATCATGATCGGGATCATGCTCATGTTCATGTTCATGATCAGGCTCATGAACATGTGGTTTGTCAATTTCCGGCTCTTTGAACCATTGATCTGACCGTGCCGGCGCCGTATCCACCGGGTCGGGTTCGGCCAGTGTTGCAGATGAAATTACCCGCGGTACCCAGGCATCAGAATCGGCGGGGTGTCCCTCCGGAAGAGGTGCCAGTTCAATGGCCGCACATGCGGTCAGGGTCACAAAGCTGATACACAACACAATTTTAGCGAATATTCTCATGACATTCACTCTTTGAGGATTAATGGTTATTGAAACAATCGGAACAACAAAACATCCATTTAATTTTAAAATCATTTTGGACTAAAGCCGCAATATGTCCCTCAAAAAAATAATGTTCCACATACCAGCAGCGATTTTGATAATCCAAAGCCATACGGGTGCTGTCAATGATATCAGCCACCCTGCATTTCATCAGCGCCGCTATGCCCACACCGGTGGCTTTCAAAACCGCTTCCTTGGCAGTCCAGACCCGGAAAAACAATGTGAGGCAACGCGGATTTACAGCAAGATTCCATTCTGAATCATGAGCTGTTTTTTCAAATAATCCCTCTGAAACGCTGCGGATCTTTTCGAGGTCGATTCCAATTTTTCTGGGGCCCACAACTCCGGCCACGTATTGGGATTTGTGGGTCACAGACCAATAGTTCCCATGAAATGGCAGCGGAGCACCTTTTTCATCTTTCAACAGGGGGCCCGCACAAATACCCCCGTGTCTCGCAGAAATTTCGACAGCCCTGCGGGCATGTTGACTCAAAAATTTAACCTTTTCACGCCCTTTTAAGTTTATGGCTCTTTGAGGCACAGCCAGGACAACAGGATAGATTGTATTCAAGGAAACATAGTCCCTTATTCATTTTTTAAGTTTAAGCGCCTGTTCATAGACTTTTTTCTTGGAAATGCTTAACTGGTCGGCAATTATTTTGACAGCTCCTGAAAGTTTTTCTCCGGACTCATCCATAACATCCATAATCGCTTTTTGAATTTCGTGCTCTGAAACAATTTCCCTTTGGGATGGGTTTCCTTCAACCAACAAGGTGCATTCTCCCTTGATTTTTCCTTTCAATTTTAGCTGGCTTTTGAGTTGCGACAAATTACCGCGAATGAATTCTTCGTGAAGCTTTGTGATTTCCCTTGCCAAAACCGCACGGCGTTCTCCCATAATCAGAAGCAGGTCTTCCACCAGATTCAACAAGCGATGGGGAGACTCGAAGAAAATAAGGGTGCGGGATTCCTTCTCAAGATCTTTCAGAAGTTTTCGGCGTTTTCCCTGTTTTTTGGAAACAAATCCAATAAAAACGAAAGCGTCCGAGGGAAGGCCCGATACACAAAGCGCTGCTATGACTGATGAAACACCGGGCACAGGAACAATTTCTATATTTTCAGCAATACTTTTCTGAATCAGCCGGTATCCCGGATCAGAGACCGCCGGTGTGCCTGCATTGGATACCAGTGCAATGTCGTGGCCCGCTTTCATTTTTTCGATCAGTTCTTCACTGCGTTGGGCTTCATTGTGTTCATGGCAGGAAACCAGGCGCGACACAATCTTGTGGTGCTTTAAAAATTTACCCGTATGCCGGGTATCCTCGGCTGCTATCAGATGGACATCCCCCAAAACCCGCAAAGCCCTGAGAGTTATATCTTCCATATTTCCAATGGGAGTAGCAACGACAAAAAGCTTTCCGCAAGACTGCTTGCGAGTAGAAATGGAATCGGACTGGTTCATACAGAGTGAAAATGTTTCAATCAGCGAGATGTTTCAGATCATTTTGAGCCTCCCTGGCAAATGAACTGTTAGGGGCAATGCTGATGACCTGTTGATAAGCATTTTTTGCTTTTTCTATCTCTCCGGCAATCAGATAACTTTTCGCCAGATCCATGTAAGCGGGAACAAAGGAAGGATCGGTTGAAACCGCTTCATTGAACATCTCCTGTGCTTTTTCAAGCTCTCCCGTTTTCATGTATGTCCGGCCCAGCCCCCTGAGTGCAATTACAAACCCGGGTTGAAATGTCAGGGCTTCAAGATAATATTTTTCTGCCTGTTCATACTCACCTTTTTTAAAGTAAGCAAAACCCATGTTGGTGAGGGGAAAATGAGGTGTACCATAAAGAAGATCCGTGGAAAGTAACTTGAACTGCTCAATGGCATCATCCCAGCGATTCAATCTAAGGTAGGCAATTCCCAGATTATTGACCGCAGGAGATAAATCGGGTTGAAGCTCCAATGCTTTTTTCAGGTGCTTGACCGCCAGGTCAGGTCTTGCCTTGGCCATGTAGGCCAGGCCCAGGGAATTGTGAATCATGGGGTCATCCGGATTTTTTCGCTCGGCTTCCAAAAGCTCTCTGAGAGCTGCAGTATAACTGCCCTGACTCAAATATGCTTCGCCCAGGATTTTAGATGCTTCAGCCTGCTGTCTCAATATGTGGTTGTCCGGGGCACAGGCCGTTGCAAAAAACATGAAACAAATGACTCCTAAAAAAACGATGTTGGACAAGTACTTATCTTTCATTTTTGATTTGATTCCAATTTACACTTTTTTAAGTTCCAGAATATCGGCAATTTCCTGTGCAACACGATTGACAAACTCTTGAAATTCCTCACCGGTGAGAGGTTTACCGGACTCCGGTATTTTTTTCAGGTCCCGAGGTTTTATCAGTACAGGAAGATTGATAAGGTCATCATTATAGGAGATTTCATAAACCTCGGGGAAAGTCCGTGAAAAATACATATCCTGAAATCCTGCAAATTTCAGAGCGTGAGCGGTAGAATCAAGAATTGCGACATCGTCGGAATCAACAATTCCGGATTGTTTGGCGACTATGATTCCGGCAAGGCATTCTCCACCGTGCGGACAAGATATATGGCCGTTTCTATTCGCAGTCAGTTCCCAATCCATGATTTGCTTTTCCGTAACCTGAACCACAAAAACACTCTCATGACCCGCGGTTTGATTGTAATGATTAGCCAGTTGGATAACACGGGGCATGGATACGGGATTGCCGATCATAGCGGCCTGAGCCACGCTGGGCTTAACGGTTACCGGTAAAAATTTTCTTTTGGAAACATCCGGCTCCAGGTAATATTTATACACCGGGTTGGCATGCTCGGATTGAACACCGATAATTTTAGGAAGCACATTGATAATGCCAATGTCAAGGAATTTTAAAAACCCATTCATGATGGCAGAAATATTACCGGCGTTTCCTATGGGAACCACCACCACTTTTTTGGAAAGGTCATATTCGAAATCCTGTGCAATTTCATACGAATAAGATTCCTGCCCAAGAATGCGCCATGCGTTTTTTGAATTAAGAAGGGCCACGTTATAGCGGTCAGATAGTGATTCTACAACTTTCATACAATCATCGAAGACACCGGGTATTTCAAATACCCTGGCACCGCTTCCCAATGGCTGAGACAATTGCTGGGCAGTTACTTTCTTATGAGGAAGCAACACAGCGGATTTCACATGGGGTTTTAAGTACGCACTATAAAGAGCAGCGGCAGCGGAAGTATCGCCTGTGGAAGCACAGATGGCCAAAACATCATCGATTTGGCCCTTTTTAACTAAATGGTTGATATAGCTCAATGCACTGGCCATTCCCCGATCTTTAAAAGAAGCGCTCGGGTTTTGCCCGTCATTTTTAAAAAAGAACCTCAATCCCGCCTTTTCCTGCATCAAAGCGTTGGCCTCTATCATGGGTGTATGGGCTTCACCCAGATAAATAATGTCATCCAGTGGAATGGCTGACCCGATGAACTCGTGATATCTGTAAATGCCTTTCAGAGCAGAAATGTTGATCATTTTCCGGTAATCAAAGATTTGACGCCACATTTTACCGGGATTTTTTTTCAGCCTGTCGAATTTTTTATCATAAATTAACAAAATTTTTCCGCATTCAGGGCAAGTATAAAGCAATTTTTCTATGCCCTGTTCCAACCCGCAGCCCAAACACCGGTATAATAATTGTCCTTCGACCTTAGGTAAAATGTGGTCTCTTACATTTTCGGGAAAATCATCTATTTTCATCTTGTATTTTTTCAATACCACCCATATAGGCTTTCAGCACTTCAGGGATCTTGACAGAGCCGTCAGCCAGTTGGTAATTTTCCAGGATTGCCGCCACTGTCCGACCGACAGCAAGCCCCGAACCATTTAAGGTATGCACCAGTTCTGTGCCCTTTTTCCCCTTGCGCCTGAAACGGATGTTGCCGCGCCGGGCCTGAAAATCTTCGAAATTACTGCAGGAAGAAATTTCCCGGTATACTCCCTGTGCGGGCATCCATACTTCAAGGTCATATGTTTTAGCGGCGGAAAACCCAAGATCCCCCGTGCAAAGCGAAATCACCCGGTAGGGCAGTTCAAGTTCCCTGAGCACAGTTTCAGCGTTCATGGTCAGGGTTTCCAACTCCTCATAAGAAGTTTCAGGCCTGGAAAATTTCACCAGTTCAACTTTGTTGAATTGATGCTGCCGTATCAGTCCCCGGGTATCTTTACCATGAGAACCGGCCTCGGACCGGAAACAAGGCGTAAACGCCACATAATAGACAGGAAGAACATCCTCATCCAAAATTTCATTCTGGTGAATATTGGTCACCGGTACCTCGGCGGTAGGAATCAAAAAAAAGTCCCATCCTTCCAATTTAAACAAGTCTTCCTCAAACTTCGGCAATTGGCCGGTGTTGGTGATGGTTCCACGATTAACAATGAATGGCGGAAGCACTTCTGTATATCCATGGCGTATGGTATGCAAATCAAGCATGAAGTTAATCAACGCCCGTTCAAGTCTGGCCCCGGCACCAAAATAAAGTGGAAACCTCGCACCGGCTATTCGTGCAGCTCGCTCAAAATCAAGTATCTTAAGGCTTCCTCCGATATCCCAGTGCGCTTTAATTTCGAAATCAAAACGGGGAGGTTCCCCGACAACCCGAACAACCTGGTTGTCTTTTTCATCTTTACCTACAGGTGTGGAAGAATGAGGAATATTTGGAATCCTTATTAAAAAGCTGCTTAATGTCTCATCAAGTTTTGCCAGATTTTTTTCTAGACCTTTGATGCTCTCTCCCACTTCACGCATCTCTTTGACAAGATCATCGGTATTCTTCCCCGCTTTTTTCATCTCGGCAATCTGCTGGCTGACCTGATTGCGACGATACCTTAACGCCTCGACTTGTGCGAGAATTTCACGGCGCTCCGCATCGCATTGTTGAAAAACGTCCAAATCCGCAGTGGTGTTTCTATTTTTCAGAGCCTCTTCAATTAATGATAAATTTTGCCTAACAAACTTGATTTCCAGCATAATAATACCTATAATACCCAATTAACCTTACTTTTTTGCATTAGGGTATAAACAAAAGCTAGCCGTTTTTATTTTTAAGGGCGTTAATTGAAATAATTAAGGATCTTGCCAAGGCTAATGGCTTTTAACATGATCATAAGGCCGCGTCAATAATTAATGACCGTTGACAATGGGATATTGAAAAGCAAAATTACAGGAACCTTATTAGGGGGGAAATAATTATGGACGAGATTTTCATTAAAAAACAGGAAATTCGTCAAGGGGTAGCAAACACCCTTGAAGCTCTCTCCGGAGAACAAAGGGCTGAAAAGACCAGAGGGATAGAAAACCGGGTTTTTGAATTTGCGAATTTTCTTGAAGCAAAGATCGTCCTTCTCTACATAGCAACAAAATACGAGGTTCGTACGGAAGGCATTTTCCGAAGATGCCGGGACTATAACAAAATTGTGGTACTTCCAGCCTTTGAATCCTCTAGGCGCAAAGTGAAGCTCTACAAAGTTGACAACCCTTTCGAAGATACGATCCTCGGCCCCAGGCAAGTTCCGGAACCCAACCCCGAAAAATGCAAAGCGGTTCCAATGGACTGCCTTGATATCGCTCTTATTCCGGCGGTGGCTTTGGATGAAAAAGGAGGCAGAATCGGCACCGGTGAGGGTTATTATGACCGGCTCATTCCGAAACTTCCCGCTACCACCAGAAAAGTGGCCCTTGCATTTGAGGAGCAAATCCTTCCCCAAATTCCAATGGAATCTCACGATAAACATGTTGACATCATTATCACGCAAAAACGAATTATTTATAAAATATAGAGGAACAAATGTTTCAGGAGGATTTAAAATACAAGCGCCTTCGGGAACACATGGTCAAAGAGCATATTGAGAAGCGGGGGATAAAAGATCCCAGGGTTCTCGAAGCCTTTCGTAAGGTGCCCCGGCATGTGTTTGTCAGTGAGGCGCTGATGGACCAGGCTTACAGTGATTTTCCTCTCCCCATAGGAGAACAGCAGACTATTTCACAACCTTTCATCGTTGCTGAAATGACCCAGGCACTTGTACTTAAGGAAAACGACAGGGTGCTTGAAATAGGGACCGGCTCGGGATATCAGGCCGTAATACTAGCTGAAATCGCATATAAGGTGTTCACCATTGAAAGAATTCATAAACTTTTGATGCGCGCACGTAAAATTTTTGTGGAACTGGGATATCACAACATTGTCTCAAAACTTTCCGACGGAACCTTGGGGTGGCAAGATAAGAGTCCTTTTGATGCCATTTTAGTAACCGCAGGAGCACCCGAAATTCCTTATCCTTTGATCAACCAGCTGGCCATGGGCGGAAGAATGGTCATACCTGTGGGAGACCGCCATAGCCAGGAGCTGATTAAAATATACCGTGATGAAAGAGGAATTCGCCAAACCTCTCTTGGGGGCTGCCGTTTTGTCAAATTGGTGGGGGAGTACGGATGGCGTGACTAGCCGCATCTGGAATAGCCGCATGAATGGCAGATAAGGCACCCTTCCTCATGGGCCAGCGGCCCGCTGCATTTTGGGCATACTCCCATTGCAGACTGCTTTTCTATAAAATTTGAACCCACTACATTTTTCAACACCTGTGCAATGGCATCATGGCATGAGTGAACCATTTTACCGTTCTCCCAGGCCGGAGACGGACAGCGGATTCCAATAAGCTGCTTAATGACGGAATCTACGGTAACACCTGAACGAAGCGCCAATGAAATCAGTCTCCCAACGGATTCAATTTGGGAAGATGCACATCCGCCGGTTTTTCCCATCTTTCCAAACACCTCGCAAATACCGCTGTCATCGGAATTGATTGTTACGTAAAGATTGCCGCATCCGGTTTTAATCCGTTCAGTAAAACCGGAAGTGCGCTTAGGCCTCGGGCGGGGAATAATTTTTTCGGTTTTTGATTTTTCATTTCCCACGCACAAAACCTGATCCATCCGACTTCCATCACGGTATATGGTCAATCCCTTACAACCGCTTTTATCAGCCAGCAAAAATGCTTTTCTCACATCTTCGACAGTGGCCGAAGAAGAAAAATTAATGGTCTTTGAAACCGCGTTATCGGTAAATTTCTGAAAAGCCGCCTGTATTTTAATGTGCCATTCGGGCTTAATATCATGGGTGGTTTTAAAAAGCCTTCTAACTTCCTCAGGGATCGCGGTAAAATTCTTTATGGAGCCTTTTGCAGCAATTTCACCCTTTAGTGTATCGCTGTAAAAATTCTGTTTATGGGCCATTTCAAGAAAAATCGGATGCATTTCAAAAAGAGTTTGACCGTTCAAAATTCGCCGGACATGAGCAACTGCAAACAAGGGTTCAATTCCGCCGGATGTCCCCGCAATGATACTGATGCTACCCGTAGGTGCAATGGTCGTGGTGGTCGCATTTCTCATATATGGCGTTGAAGGAGAATCGAAGATACTGTTTATGTAGGCCAAAAAATTACCCCGGGTTTTGGCGAGGGTGGCGGATGCGGCTCTGGATTCTTTCTGAATAAAAGACATCACCTTTTGAGCCTGGTCTACAGCCTCTTTCGAATCATAGGCAATGTTCATCCGGATCAGCATGTCGGCAAAACCCATAATCCCAAGGCCGATTTTACGGGTTTTTTTACTCATCTCCTCAATGATTTTCAGCGGATATTTGTTAATTTCCACAACATTATCGAGAAAGTGTACCGCATCGTGCACAACTGCTTTTAAACGTGGAAAGTCAATGGTTTGGCCGGTAACCATCCTTGAAAGATTAATGGAACCTAAAGTGCAGGATTCATAGGCAAGAAGGGGTTGTTCACCGCATGGGTTGGTGGCTTCGATCTTTCCAAGATGAGCAGCAGGGTTGCTTTCATTTATTCGATCTATGAAAATGACCCCCGGTTCCCCGGTCTGCCATGCTGAAGAAACGATCATATCAAATATTTTATCTGCTGAAATTTCTCCGGTGGGTTTGCCGGTCCTGGGATTAACCAGATTGTAGTTTTTTCCTTTTTCCAGGGCCTCCAAAAACGATTGGGTCAACGCAACGGAAAGATTAAAATTGTTTAAACGGTTCACATCATTTTTGGCGTTGATAAAAGCTTCAATATCCGGATGATCCACGCGAAGTACAGCCATGTTTGCCCCTTGACGCGTCGCACCCTGCTTGACTGTCTCTGTGGCAGCATCATATACCGCCATAAAGGAAACAGGGCCGCTGGAAACACCGCTCGTGGACTGCACAATATCATGGGCGGGGCGTATACGGGAAAAAGAAAAACCTGTACCTCCGCCGCTTTTTTGAATAATGGCCGTATTTTTAAGGCTGTCGAAAATCGCCTCCATAGAATCTTCGATGGGAAGCACAAAGCAAGCAGCAAGCTGACCGAGTTGTCTTCCGGCATTCATAAGTGTCGGAGAATTCGGAAGAAACCACAGGGATGTCATCATTTTGAAAAATTTTTCACGGGTTTTTACAACATCGGCCTGAGAATCAAAAATAGTATCCGCAAAAGCGACGGCTTCAGCCACCCTTTCAAACATCTGCTCCGGCGTTTCACAGGGATTTCCATGGGAATCCTTTTTTAAATATCGCCTTTCCAGAACAATTCTGGCATTTTCAGAAAATAACACGCTCATAAGCTGATAAGGTCGTTTCACTCAATTTTTTCGGGTAATCCAAGTAGAGCCCCATTGCATTCTTCTTTGATAAATTCTATAAAAATTCGGCTCAGCGGCGACCGGCTGCGATATTTGTGAACAGAGAGGAAAAAATCACGTTTCAGGTCCAAATCTTCTACAGATAAAGCTATGAGTGTTCCGGCCCGAAGTTCTTCAGTGACAGCCACAGGAGATAATATTGAAAGACCTACCCTGCTTTTAATTCCCTGGATAACAGCTTCCGTACTTCCCATTTCCGAAACGATATTTAAATCTCCCAAACCATAACCGATACTACTGAGACTTTCCTGTATAGACTTCAGTGTCCCTGACCCGGCTTCTCGGCAGATAAAGGGTTCTTCCAACAGCATGTGCGGTTTGACACTTTTTTTGTCCGCCCATTTATGGCCGGAAGGCACCACCAGACAAAGTTCATCCTGAATCAGTTTTTCCTGCACAATTCTTTTGTCATTGGCTACCACACCCACAATACCCAATTCCAGAGCCCCTTCAGCAATATAATTGATGATAGCCCCGGAATCTCCATTGACCAAAGATATGGTGACTTCCGGATGTTGTTGAATGAAAGGGCCAATAATTTTAGGAATAATATAAACTCCCGGGATAGTACTTCCACCAACAGCAAGCCGGCCTTTGACCTTTCCTTGAAACTCCGCCAAAGCCGTTTCAGCTTCAGCCTTCAAACCCAATAGCCGGATAGCATAACGATATAGAATTTTACCGGCCTTGGTCGGGACTGCCTCTCTTGCGAGACGGTCGATCAATCGACACCCAAAATGCTCCTCCAAGTCCTTGATATGGCTGCTGATGGTGGGCTGGGAAAGATGAACCTTTTTTCCGGCCAAAGAAAAGCTTTTGAGTTCAACTACCTTACAAAAAATGTTTAGCTGCCAGAGATCCATCGATTTTCCTATATTTAAAAGCCTACCTGACGATTTTTAAACTTTTCTTTTAATTTTAAATTGACCCCTTCGGGAACCATGCTGGTTACATCTCCACCAAACCTGGCGGCTTCCTTGATAATCGAAGAACTGGTAAAAATCCATCGAAATCCGGTCATTAAAAAAACTGTCTGGATTTCACGATTGAGCCGTCGGTTCATTAAGGCCAATTGAAATTCATACTCAAAATCCGAGACCGCCCGCAAGCCCCTCAAAATGGCATTGGCTTTTCTTTTTGCAGCATAATCGACCAAGAGCCCGTTGAAATAATCCACTTCTGTGTTTTCGATATTTTTCATGCTGTTTTTCAGCATTTCAATGCGCTCTTCAACAGAGAAAAGCTCCTGGGACTTTTTTGCCGGATTGATCAATATAGCCACAATCACCTTATCAAAAAGCCTCAGTCCCCTTTCGATAATGTCCAGATGTCCATTTGTTACAGGGTCAAAAGATCCAGGGTAAATTGCAACGCTTTTCATAAATTATATTTCCGTCCTTGATTGAAACATTTTTTTCAACCCGGTTCCATTAACACAAAATTAAAAAAAGAAACAAGGGTTTTTCCGTATCGCCGCTGATCGAAGCGTTTAAAACAAGGGAAATTATCAGAAAAAGGTTCATTTAAAGCATGCTCGGCAACAATCAATGCTCCATTTTTAAGGCAGCCACATCGTTGAAGATTCAAAAAAGCGGGTTTTAGTAATTCCGAACCGTAGGGGGGATCCATAAGAACCAGATCAAAAGAATATGGTTTCAAACAGTTCAGGTTTTTTGCAACGTTACATTTGAATACCTTTGTTACGGACTCCAGGCAGCAGGTTTGAATATTCTTTTTTATCGTCGCCAGGGCAGCCGGATAAACATCTACAAATACGGCAAACCTGGCCCCCCGGCTTAACGCTTCAATACCCATCGCCCCGGTGCCGGCAAAAAGATCCAGAACCATGGCATCCTCAATGTGTGGAGCAATAACGTTAAAAATGGATTCCCGATGCTTGTCTGTGGTGGGACGAACACGAAATCCTTTTACCGAAAAAAGTCGTCGGCTTTTTAACTTTCCTCCAATAATTCTCACAAAAACTATCCCGGAAACCTTTGCCCATTTCTCAATCGTTTTTTGAAATAGTCGGCAGCAACCCCGATATCCCTGGCTGTTTTTTCAATATCATGATTATTTTGCTTTAATTTGTAATCAATGAACTCGATTTCAAAAGCCGTTTTAGCTTCTTTTAAGTTTTTAATCTCAAACAGGTCGGTTCTGGAAAGCGTTTTTGCGGAGGCTTTATTCGGGTGATATGCTTCAGGAAGATCTTCTGAATCAATGGTATCTTTGTTAACCATGATCGTTAAACGCTCAATCAGATTTTTTAATTCCCTCACATTGCCGTACCATGGATAGACAGAGAGCAAATCCAGTGCAGCCTGGGATATGGTTTTTCGGTGGCCGCGGCTTTTTTGGGCATATTCATCTAAAAAGGCTTCTGCAAGCATGGGCAGATCTTCGATGCGCTCTCTTAACGACGGCACCTTTATGGGCACCACATTGAGCCGATGAAAAAGTTCTTCCCGAAAATTGCCTTTTTCGATTTCAGCCTCGAGGTTTTTATTTGTTGCCGCAATCACCCTGACATCCGCATCGATAACCCTGTCCGAGCCAAGGCGCTGGAATTGTTTTTCCTGCAGGACCCTTAAAATCTTGGCCTGGGTTTTTAAATTCATGTCTCCGATCTCATCCAGAAAAAGAGTCCCTTTTTCAGCCAACTCGAGTTTTCCCCGCTTTTTGATTTTTGCCCCTGGAAAAGCCCCCTTTTCATGCCCGAAAAGCTCAATTTCTATGAGTTCATCGGCCAGAGCGCCACAACTGACATCAATTAACGGATAATCCACACGATTGCTGAACTGGTGAATATTTCTGGCAACCAACTCTTTACCGGAACCGTTTTCGCCCGTAATCAATACCCATGTATCCGATGGTGCCACAAGGCTGATCTGTTTTTTCAACTCTTGTATAGGAACGCTGTTGCCTGTGATGGAATGTTTTTCAATGGTTTTTTTACGAAGATATTTGTTTTCTTCTTCAAGTCGTCTGAAATTCAGGGCGTTGTTGATTCCAAGAATGACCTTGTCTATGGAAAGGGGTTTTTCAATCAAATCATATGCTCCCAGCTTGGTGGCCTGAACAGCAGTTTCGATGGTTCCATGACCTGTAATGATGATGACCTGTATAAATGGGTTCTCCTTTTTGATTTGTTTCAGGGTCTCAATACCGTCTATGCCGGGCATCCAGATATCCAAAAGCACAAGGTCCGGGGATTCGGCATCGATAATTTTCAGAGCCTCATAACCGTTTAAAGCCGTTGTTACTTCAAATCCTTCATCAGAAAGAATTCCCAACAATGATTGAAGTATGGAAGGCTCATCATCGACAATCAGTATAGATGGAAACATATGCTTTACTCCGTATAATTGTTAGAAAAATCTAAACCGGCAGTTCAATGACAAACTTGGCCCCGCGGGGGGTGTTGTCCTGAACGCTGATAACACCATCATGATCAGCTATAATCGAGCTGACAATTGTCAACCCAAGACCCATGCCCGCTTTTTTTGTTGAAAAATCAGGCTCGAACATACGGGTTTTGTTCAAATCGGAAATACCCGTTCCATCATCAGCCACCTCCATTCGCACCCGTTTCAAAATAGGGTCATGAGCAAGCGTTACACTGATATAACCGCATCCCCTGATAGCTGCAATAGCGTTATCCAACAGGTTGATCATGGCCTGCTTAATTTGCTGCACATCCAGGTTCAGGACCGGAATCTTATCTTTGATTTCCATGCTGAACTCCACTTGCCCATAATTTTCTCTGTAAAGGGCCAGTGATTCTTCAATAACCGGAACCAATTCACTCGGCTTGAGATTGGCGGTAGGGAATTTCGCAAACATGGAAAATTCGTTGACCAGATTTCGAATGACATCCACCTGTTCAATAATGGTTTGTGTGCACTCATTAAACACCTGATTTTCAAGATAATCAATATATTTCCGGCGCAGCCGCTGAGCCGAAAGGGTGATAGGGGTCAAAGGATTTTTAACTTCGTGTGCGATTCGCCTTGCAACCTCACGCCAGGCAGCCATTCGCTGGGCCTTTTCAAGCTCCGTAAGGTCATCGAGAACAATGACATACCCTATTTGCCGGTCTGTATCATCACTTAATGCATTGATATTTACCAAAAAGCTGCGGTGCCTGCCATTGACAGCCGCCTTTAAAGAAACTTCCACGATGTTTTTACCTGAAAATCGCAGATCTTCAAGTATTGTTTTCATGACCTGAAGGTCCTGGCCTTTGAGCAGCCTTTTAAAACTCTTGTTTATGAGTTTATCCTGTTTTAAATGAAGCATTTTCTCGGCTGATTTATTTATGGATGAAATCTTGCCGTCCGCATCAATGGTAATAACCCCTGTTGAAACATTTTGCAGCACAATTTCCATGTACTTTCGCCGCTTTTCGATCTCGATATTTCTTTCCCGAAGCATGCTTGCCGAAAGTTCCAATTTTTCTCTTCCGTTTCTCAGGTCTTCCGTCATACGGTTGAATGCATTTACAAGGCTTCCGATCTCATCATCAGCCGCCACATCGATCTTGACATCGAGATCGCCTTCGGCAACTTTAACGGTGGCTGCTGAAAGCTCCATGATAGGAACACTTATGGTTTTTGCCAGATGCAAGCCGAACCAGATGGCACAAAATACCACCAGCAGGGCAACAATAGACAATGCTATGTAATAAGTAAGCTGTATGGGCTCTTTGAACAACTTGATCTGCTGATACTCCTGAAAACCATCGGAAATGGATTGCATATCCTGAAAAAGCTCGGGAGGGATAAGTACACTCAGCACCACAAAAGCCTCAACCTGGGTTCTTTGTGCGTTGAAGGGGACTGTTCCAATGGTTTTAAAAACTTCACCCCCATTAAATTTTTCGGAGATACTTCGAATACCTCCAAAAGAAGTTACTTTGTGAAGATTATCCACAGAAACATTTTGTGGAATTATGTCCTCAAAATCCTTGCTCACACAAACGGCAATCCGCTCGGCATTGACTGTATAAATTTCAACGGCATGAAGATTAAAGGCCCGCTGAACAACCTGGATATAACTCAAAAGATCTTCGTTTTTCTCCGGTGAGAGAAAATTTTTACTCTTTAGCTGATACGTGATTCTTTCCATAAAAAAGCGATTGTTTTCTTCAAGATGGCTATATACAAGCCTTCCGACTTTTATCGAATTTTCCAATGCTTGTTCCACAGGGGCATTGAACCAGAAATCAATACTTTTGGTTATGAAGTGGATAGAAAAGATAAAAAGGACTGCAGTGGGGAGCAATGTCAACGCAATGAAGGAGGCAACCAGGCGGGTTCGGAGTTTGGTACCGATTACTTTTCGTTTTCGGTCATATAAAAGCTTTACCAGATTTCGAAAAACCAGAAAAATCAATAAAAGAAGCAGCAAAAGATTGATGTTTATCAGCACAAACATCAGGATTGCATTGGAGATCGGAAAATCAGGACCAAAACCAAAAACCCGGTTTTCCACATAAGCCAAAACAGCTACCATTATCAGAATAACAACGGCAATAATAACTTCGCGCTTGCGACGTTTACGTTCCAGCACCGAAAAATGAGAAATTCTTTTTTGTGGTGTTTTTTTGCTTGTCATCAAGGAATAAAAAAGGTTTATAATAACCTAATAATAAAATTTCACAATATACCAGTCGGTTTCAAAATCCCACAAAGATAAAAAGAAAAAAACGTAATGCAGATGAAAAGGAAGGGTTAATTTGTCCAACTCGGCTTTGGCTTTTATTTGATACTGTACACCATTTTCCAGCATACTCAAAGGTGCAACCTTTAAACTGTCGACATCACACATAAATTCCATGGCTTCGGTAAAAGATTCGGTAACAATCGGATCTTTTTCCCAAGAGCGCTCGACAGTAAATTCTTTTTTCAAAGGATTATAATTGATGGTATGAGTCACTTTTTTTTCAACAATTTTTTGATTGAACCAAAGATTTTTTATTTTTTCAAGGGTAATCCTGAACACGAACGTGGTGGGAACACCGCTCAATATGGCAGCCTTCATGTCTTCACTGGAAGCACCCTCCACACTCAAAAATATTAAAAGGTCATCCCGGGTATTGGTAACTACAAAATTGTTTATTCGTGCTTGTTGGGAAAATACCGGAGTCACATATAAAAGCATCCAGCAAAAAAACATGATGATGCTTTTGCGTTTAAAAACGATGGTCATCCCCTGATCCTGCTTGCAATTTTTTTCATAAAATCTCTGGTTAAGATTGTCGATAACCGATTAGGTAAACCAATTCATAAACAATGAACATTTAAATGACAAGGGATTTTGAGGAGATTTTACCAAGATCCCGCATGGGTTAAGATAAAGCACAGGTATGCCAGGTATCTTTTTGCGTAAGAAAATTTTTCAAAAACTCATGATTGAAGGCGTGCCCTGATTTATATACCTCGATATGCCCCATTATGGGCATTCCGAGAAGTGAAAAATCACCAATGCAATCCAAAATTTTATGACGGACAAATTCATCCGGATAACGCAAGCCTCCCGGATTTAAAATTTTCTCATGATCCAATACCACCGCACTGTCCAAGGAGCCGCCCCGGGCAAGTCCGAATTTTTTCAAATACTCGATTTCATGATAAAAACCAAAGGTTCTGGCCTGAGCAATTTCATGCTCAAATCTGTCACCGGTTAACAAAATGGAATACGACTGTGTTTTTACCAAAGGGTGATCGAAAGCAATGGTATAAGTGATCCGTCGTTCCTGCGACGGATAAATGGCAACGGATTTTCCGTTTTTCTCAAGTTTTAAGGGGGCTTTGGCCATAAAAAAAAAGCGGGGAGCCTTTTGCACCCTAAATCCGGCACTCTTTATCAAGCGTGTAAATGGACCCGCACTTCCGTCCATGATGGGTAGTTCGTAGGAATTCAGCTCTACCAGCGCATTGTCGATAGAAAGCCCTGAAAAAGAAGCCATCAAGTGCTCTATGGTAGAAACAATGCAGCCGTCCTGACCAATCACCGTTGCCAGACTCGTATCCACCACCCTGCTGAATATGGCTGGAATAGAGGGACTCTCAGGAATATCGGTCCGTTTAAATTTGATCCCGTAATTTTCATGAGCCGGATGAATTTTCAAATGAACTTTTTTGCCCGAATGAACCCCAACTCCGTTACAGGATACCGATTTTGACAAGGTTCTTTGGTAACAACTCGTTAATCCACCATCCATACCGTACAATTCCTGGCGTTTTGGTTAATTTTGTTTAACACGCTTCCGGAAATTAACTGTTCCTGTCTTTAAAAAGCAGCGGAAATTTCAGCTTTGCCGCCGATTTTAGCAAATCTTCAGGATTGTCTCAAGTCGTATATTTTTTCTTTAACGCTTTGACTTCTTTTTGTAAATTGGCCACCCGGTTTCGAAATTCCTTGAGAGCGGCTTTGGTAACAGCTTCCACTTGAGCTTCATGCTCTTTTTGATAAAGAGACTCAATTGCCGCCAGCTTCGCATCCACCTCCTCTTCACTCAAATGCGGATACGATTGTTCGATAGCCGCCACCACTTTTTCATCAAAGCGCTGATTGAGTTCTTCAACCACCCACTGCCTCATTTCATCATCACTTACATTCTTTAGCCTACCGGCACATATACTGTCGAAATATTCATTGATGGTTAACTTGGCCACAGTTTTTGCCACATTTTTTAAAGAAACTTCTTCCGTATATCCATAGTACCGGACGATTTTCTCGGCCAACGCATCGTCGGCAATGGTATCTTTCAAAGACATGTATCTTCTCCCTCCACAAACGTTTAACCTTTTCAAAACATGTTCTTAATAATAAAGCATCCAAAGCCATTCATCAAGCACCACAGTTTTTGCAGTTCACTGAATAATGCTTATTTTTTTTAATTAAATAAACTTTTCCGTTTTTTCTCCCATAAGACAATCAGGAACTGAGATCTTAAACTTATTTGAATGAAGCAAAATCTGTATATAACAAATCTGCTGGTTATAACGGATTTGGGGGTGATTGGTTAAGAGAATAGATGATTGCAAACGTTCCCCCTTTTGAAAAGGGGGGACAGGGGGGATTTGAGACGTTTGTTAAATCCCCCTAAATCCCCCTTTGCCAAAGGGGGACTTTATATATGTGAACAAGAAAAAAAAATGCAAAAGCACAGCTTTTGCACTCCTTCAACAAATCACCCCCAAATACTTTATAATCAGGATACTTTCCTCATTCCTGGCCAATGGTCACGATTCCGAGGAAACCATCAACCGTTAAAAAATCGCCTGTACGTATCAACTTTGTGGCATCGGGAACACCCGTGACACATGCAAGGCCGTATTCCCGGGCAATAATGGCCCCGTGAATCAGCATTCCGCCCCGTCTTTCCACAATCCCGGCGGCAAGGGGAACCACAAAGGTCATGTTTGGGTCAACCGCATCGCATACCAGAATCTCTCCGTACCTGAACTCCGAAAGCTGCGAATGTTCAACAATGACACGGGCATATCCCCGGGATACACCGTTTGAAGCAGGTTGGCCAAGAAGCTGGCGCGCCTGAACATTTTTTACCGGCAAAGGCCCTTTTGCTGAGCTGACCGGGGCTTGAGTTTGACCATGCATATCGACCGCATCTTTCAGCCTTCTCACTCCCTTTTTATTACCCGGATGTTTATCGGACCATTCCAGCCGCCGTTTTGCCTCATTGACCGCCATCATTAGCTGCGCTTCAATACGCCCCAGGTAGATGTTGTCATCATCCCGAAGCTTGTAACTGGAGCGGGCCAATTCCAGGAGTTCTCCGGCTCGATTTTTGTTTTGTTCATCAAAAGATGCCAAAAATTGCTTTTCGAGATCTCTGATATTCTTATGCCCGGTAATCACAGGCGGATGGGAAGCCATTTCCACTATCAGGCGAATGAGTGCATCACCCCCCTGTGCACATTCCCGGCTTCCTGTAACCGGGCAGGACAAGTCTCCATAGGACGCCACAAAGCGGTCCATGGCACTTATGAATTTTTTTTCATCCTCTGTGTTGGCAGACAGAGGATCAAGGTTTTCAAGTTTTTCAAACAAAACAGGATTATTTCTTGCCATGGAGGCCAGGTTTTCCATCCGCTCATTCCGCTCCGTGCTTGCCATCCCGGTCTGTGCAAGCAAGTCTACGAACTCATAAGGGTTTTGAGGCTTGACCGTGTCATTATAGACTTGACCAAAAAGCCTTATACCATGTGCATAAGGAATAAATTCTGCCCAGTAGACATCCACCCATTTCTGGTTTAATGCCGCTCTTTTTTCGATTTCGTCAATCAAATCCTGATCTGACAGAAGAGATAAATCAACCGAGGATAACTGGGCAGCGGTTTGGATCATTTCAGGAATCAAGGTATTCTCGATTTTATTTCTAAGGCCTTTGAGATTTTCAAAACTTCTGTGCAGACTCAGATACCATTGGCGTTCATCTTGCTGCTCCGGGGATTTCAAAGTAGAAACAGGTCTTGATTGAAGCACATAAAACAAACCCGCTTTCCGGGTCCACTCCATATCCTGGGGGGTACCAAAAAAAAGCTCTGATTTTAAGGCCAGGTCGAATATGGCTTGAGCAGCTTCATCGCTTAAGGGAGCTTCGTTTTTCAGGCTGTCCGGAAGTTCATCCTCATAAACCCCCGAATTGCCGGGTACCATATAAAATTGCCGTTTAGCGTGGTGGTGCGATCGAATCTTTCGTGTGTTGCGATCCAGTATCCATCGGTCCGGCGGCACAGCCCCGTCTACAAGTCCCTGATTTAAGCCGTAAACGGCCTCCACCACACCGGATGCAGAATCTGTGGGACTCTTACTGAATACCACACCGGAACTTTCTCCAACCACAATCTTTTGCACCACAACGGCCATGGCGCTCTTGTCAATGGTAAGGCCCAGCTCTTGCCGGTATAATAACGCCGAATCCGACCATAAAGAGGCCCATACCCGTTTGATATGATCCAGAATAGCATCTGTTCCCGAAATATTCACAAAAGAATCGTGAAGACCGGCAAATGAAGTCCTGAGAGAATCTTCCCCGGGCGCGGATGATCGAACTGCCACCGGAAGTCCGGAAAAGCGCTCATCCAGAACAGGACCCAATTTTAAATGTAATTCCGGAGGAAAATGCGCATGGTTAAACATGTTTCGGATACGAAGAGAAGCATCCCATATTTCCTCCCACCTCATATCTGAAAAATCTTTACGGTTGAGTTCAAGCAAAATGCGCTCCCGAAGGCCGGATAAATCCAGAAATTTATCATAACACCGAGTGGTTACGCATATCATTTCAGGAACATTAAAACCGGCCAGATAAAGCCTGGCCAAAGATAACCCTTTTCCCCCTGCAACGTTGCTATGGGATTCGTTGATTTCTTCTATGGATAGCAGCATTCGATTCATTTTCTCACATGAAGTTCGTAAACCAGTTGAAATCGCCTTACCAAAATATATCTGTTCACCTGGATCATCACCAATACACAAGATGCGGAGTTGACAAAGTCCTGCAGGTAAGGATGCTTGATAAGATAAATGCCAGCCACCTGTTTTTTTTCAGAGCCTTCTATCTTTCGAGCCGTACCCAATACCGTAACGGCAATGGCATTATGAAAGTCAGAGATTTCATTGGACCGGTTGTCGATCAGCATCGAAACCCGGTTGTCCTGGCTTAAATTTCTATATTTTCGTGTGCTCCCGGGTGTAGCAAAATAGAGTTCACTCAAGTTTTCAGACGATGAAAACGCCACCAGGCTTGAATAGGGATGCCCTTTGTAATGCGTTGAAAGAACACCCAGACGCTGGGATAACAAAAGCTCTCTTATTTGGTTTTTTAAATGATCTTCGTCGTTCACGGTTTGCCTTGTTTCCTTTTTTTATCATTGCGGCGCAATTGGCAATGCCAGTTATATGAAAACGGAATCGCTGAGTTCATGCCGAAATTTTTGAGAAGTTACTGGTTCGATATTTTAACATCTTAATATCTTAAAGGGAAGACGATTATAAATTAGAAACATGGTTGCGTCTCACGCAGAGCGTGGGTACGAGAAAAAAATGCAAAAGCACAGCTTTTGCACTCCTTCAACAAACCACCTCTCACCCCCAAATCCGTTACAATCAGGAATTATTTCCTGTCCTCCCTTAAAATGTATTGTAAAAGCTGTTAATTCATCATAAAATCGGCATCACTACTCAAAAGGTGAATCTGATATGGGCCGTTCAGGAGCTGAAAAACTAAGACGATTTTATAAGAATTTTTCCGGCGACGATCGCGTATTGGTTGCAATCAATGCGGATCCGGATGCTATTGCCAGCGCTATGGCTATTAAACGACTTTTATGGCGAAAAGTTTCAGGTGTAACTATATCCAATGTCAATTTAATCAGCCGTCCTGACAACAGTGCCATGATTCGACTGTTGGGCATATCCATGATCAATGTGGACAATATTGAGAAGGAACGGTTTTCCAAATTTGTTATCACGGATTCCCAGCCGGACCACCATGAGCTTTTCTCGAAGTTTACTTTCAACGTGGTTATTGATCATCATCCGGATAGCGGTATCAAAGCCGACTTCAGAGATATCCGTCCCACCTACGGAGCAACCGCCAGTATATTGACTGAATATCTGCGGGCGGCTCGGATAAAACCTTCGGTAAAGCTGGCCACCGGTCTTCTTTATGCGATAAAAACGGATACAAAAAACTTTACACGGCAAACCTTGATCGAAGATGTGCGTGCATTTCAATTTCTTTTCAAAAATGCGAACATGCATTTGGCCCGGAAAATAGAGTATGCTGATTTAAGGTTCGATTATCTCAAATATTTCCGAAACGCCATCGATACGCTCCATCTTCGCAGAGGAAGAGCCTACGTTCACCTGGGAATGGTCATCAACCCCGATATTTGCGTGCTGCTTGCCGACTTTTTTATGCGGGTCAATCCCATCAAATGGAGCATTGTTTCAGGCATTTATAATGATAAGTTTATCGTTATTTTAAGAAATGACGGTATTCGGAAAAACGCGGGAAAACTCGTCAAGGATGCTTTTTCAACCCTGGGTTCCGCCGGGGGTCATCGAAGTATGGCGCGGGCCGAATTGAATATGGAAGACCTGTCTGATTTTTTCCATAAGGATGACGATAAAGCGGCACGAAAATGGGTTATTAATCAGATCGAAAAAACAGCAAAAAAAAAGACCACCAAAAAACAAAAAAAAAGCAATGGGCAGCCCTGAAATAAAAATCACAATTCTTGGATCCGGCACATGTGTGCCTTCACTTAGACGCAGTTCATGTTCGGTCCTGGTGGAAACAGGCAATCAAAAAATCATACTGGATGCAGGGCCCGGAACCATGCGACGTCTGCTGGAAACCGGAAACGAGATTTTTGATATTACCCACGTGATATTCAGCCATTTTCATCCGGATCATACCTCAGAGCTGGTCCCTTTCATATTTGCCAACAAATATCCGGATAAAAGCCGCAGGCAAAAGCCACTAACGCTTATCGGCGGAAAAGGATTCGTTGATTTTTTTAACGGCCTGAAAAATGTTTTCGGAGAGTGGATCGAGCTTTCGCCCGGCATAGTTGATATTTTAGAATTGGACAATACCGGGCACTGCATCATGGATTTTCCCCAGTTCTATCTCGAATCCATCCCGGTAAACCATCGTCCAGAAAGCGTTGCCATCAAGATTAAAAGTTTGCAAAACGCTTCCCTGGTCTATTCAGGAGATACGGATTTCAGTGAGAATCTAATCACGATTGCTTCCGATACGGACCTTTTAATTTGCGAGTCTGCGGTTCCTGACAGCTACAGGGTCCCGGGGCATCTTACCCCTTCCATGGCCGGGAAAATCGCCACAAAAGCGGGCATATCTTTTCTGGTCCTTACCCACTTCTATCCGGAATGTGACCTTTTTGACATTGAAAAACAATGTCGAAACACTTATAATGGTCGCCTTGTTCTGGCCGAGGATTTATTGACCTTTGTACTTCCGCTGGATACCTGAAAGTATAATAAATAAAAAGGATTGTTTCATGCGATATTATCCGGTTAACCTTGATATAAAAAAAAAGCGCTGCCTGGTGGTGGGAGGCGGGGCTGTGGGGACCCGAAAAGTCAAAACACTTCTGGATTGCGGAGCAATCGTGACAGTGGTCAGCCCGTTTGCTACTGAAAAGCTCGAAAAAATGGCACAAAAAAAAGAAATTATCTGGCATAAGCGAGCATATGAATCCTCGGACATAAACGATGCTTTTCTGATAATCGGGGCCACAGACGATGAATCTTTAAATGTTCGGATATCCACCGATGCCCAAAAGCAAAACAAGCTTTGCAATATAGCGGATCGGCCGGAAGTCTGCAATTTTATTCTTCCGGCCATTGTTCAAAAAGAAGATTTGATTATCGCCATATCCACATCCGGTCAAAGTCCTGCTTTTGCCAAAAAATTGAGAAAAGAACTGGATAAACAATTCGGGCATGAACATGCCGTGCTTCTCAAACTCATGGGAGCTGTCAGAAAAAAGCTGCTGGCTGCAGAACATGAGCCGGAGGTCCATAAGCCTATTTTTGAAAAACTGCTCCGATCGAATCTCTTACAATATATCCGGTCAAAAGATTTGGATGGAATTAATGCAGAACTCTCCCGTGCACTCGGAATTGGTTATCGAATCGAGGATCTTTTCCCGGGTAATCAAAATCCCATCTGACCTTTGGTACAATAAATGAATCTGATAAACCTTTTTACCATTTTTTTTTATTTGATGAGCACTGCTGCATACCTGTTTTTTTTGTTCGTCCAAAAACAAAAATTTGAAAAAGCAGGGCTGTATCTTTTAACAGCAGGCTTCGTTATTCATACATCGACTCTGGTTTTTGGGTTTATCTCTTCAGGCCACATGCCGGTGGAAAATCTTCCCGAAACGCTCTCGGTGGCCGGGTGGGCGGTTGTCTGTGTGTTTTTGCTTCTGCACTATAAATTTAATTTAAAAATCCTGGGCATTTATGCTGCACCACTGGCTACATTGATAATGATAGTCTCCTACCCGCTTCCGAAGGTGGCCCTTCAAAACCCTGAAATTTTGAAAAGCCTCTGGTTGTCTTTTCACATTGTCTTTATCTTTTTAGGCGAAGCATTTTTTGCTCTGGCCTGCGGAATCGGCATTCTTTATCTGCTTCAGGAACGAGCGATCAAGCGCAAGCGCCCCGGTTTCTTTTTTCGACGGCTGCCCTCCCTGAATTTGTTGGACAGCATCGGCTATGTTTGTATTTTAGGTGGGTTTACGCTCATGACGGTGGGACTAATTACCGGATTTGTTTATGCGAAAAATGTTTGGGGAAGCTTCTGGAGTGCCGATCCCAAGGAAATCTGGTCGATCATAACATGGCTGCTTTATGCGGCATTGATCCACGGAAGGCTCATCAGCGGATGGCGGGGCCGGCGTTCGGCCGTAATGGCCATTATTGGATTTGGCGTGATTCTTTTTACTTTTTTGGGGGTAAACTTTCTTTTTGAGGGCCATCATGAAGTATTTACCCGTTGGCGCGATTCCTAAAATATTTATTTTTCGGACACAAATAGCTAATGCTTGACATTGTTTTAATAGGAATAAATCATAAATCAGCTCCGGTTGAAATAAGAGAGTGCCTTGCGTTTGATGAAGACGATACGTTAAAGGCCCTGTCATTTTTTAAAAACAGCCGGGTAATAAAAGAAAGCATTTTATTTTCAACCTGCAATCGGGTTGAGATGCTTATGACAACCCCCCTTGTCAATGAAGCCATTCAAGATGCTAAACAATATTTATCTGACTACAAGCAGATGGTCCTGAAACGATTTGAGGGCTCGTTGTACATATATCAGGATATCGATGCCGTTAGGCATATTTTCAGGGTGGCCTCAAGTCTTGACTCTCTTGTTGTGGGAGAACCACAGATTCTGGGACAGATTAAAGAAGCATACCGAAAAGCACTGGCACAAAAAACAGCCGGGGTTATCCTGAACCGCCTTTTACACAAATCCTTTTTCGTTGCAAAGCGGGTGCGTCACGAAACCGGAATCGGAGACCATGCCGTATCTATCAGTTACGCCGCCATTGAACTGGCAAAAAAGATTTTCGGCTCTATTGAAAACAAAAAGGTCCTTCTCATCGGCGCCGGGGAGATGGCGGAATTGGCCGTGGAACACTTGATTCGAAACAGGACAGGCGAAATTTTGGTGGCCAACCGTACTTTCGACCGCGCTGTAAAACTCGCCAGAAATTTTAATGGCAAGGCCATAAGGTTTGAAGAAATCTACAGCACTCTGGAATTTGCGGATATTATCATCAGCTCTACAGGAGCACCGGGTTTTGTCGTTTTTCAGGAGCAGGTCAAAAAACTGCTCCGAAAGCGAAAAAACAAGCCGCTTTTTTTTATCGATATCGCAGTACCCAGAGATATCGACCCGGAAATCAATCGTTTAAATAATGCATATGTCTATGATATTGATGACCTGAAAGGGGTTATCGAAGAAAACATCGAAGACCGGAAACGTGAAGCGTTGAAAGCGGAAAGAATCATTGAAGAAGCAGTTATCGGCTTTAAGCACTGGCATAAAAACCTGGATGTTGTACCCACCATTGTGGGTATGAGAAAAAAGATGGAAAATATCGTCCAAAAAGAGATCAAAAAAACTTCCAAATCGCTCCAGCATTTATCAGAAGACGATTATCAAGCCATTTACCGAATGACAGATGCCATTATCAATAAAATCCTCCATGATCCAACCCTGTTTTTGAAACAAAACGGGTATCATGGGCCCAGTTCAGCCCCAATCGATTTTACCCGGAAACTCTTCAGGCTTGATGAAGAATAGCCACATTTTTTTCAAGGAGAATTTCATGAATAAAACAGTATTTTTATTTCCAGGACAAGGCTCTCAAGCAGTTGGTATGGGCAAAGACATACATGATGAATTCGGTTTTGTTCGAGAACTGTTTGATATGGCAGAAGAAATAACCCAAAACCATATCCGGAAACTTTGTTTTGAAGGACCCATGGAAGCATTGACACAAACCATTAATCTTCAACCGGCAATTATGACAGTCAGCCTCGCATTTTTATCGATTATGGAAAAGGAGAATGTCTTTCCCGAAATAGGTGCCGGCCACAGCCTGGGAGAATATGGAGCTCTGTGCTCTTCCGGAATCATATCCAAAGAGGATGCTGTCCGTGTAGTGGATACCCGGGGCCGTTTGATGCATCGGGAATCCAATCGCCACCAGGGAGCCATGTCAGCAATTATCGGACTTTCCATAGATGCGGTTCAAGAAATTGTTCAACAAAAAGCCGGGGAAGGACCCGTATCCATTGCCAACCACAACACTCAAAATCAAATTGTGATCACCGGAGCACCCGGGCCGGTAAAAAAAGCTTCTGAAATGGCCGCCGCAAAAGGTGCCAAAGCTATCCCTCTCAAGGTGAGCGGCGCCTGGCACAGCGAACTGATAAAAGGCGCTGAAAAAGAATTCAGCCGGTTTTTACAGAACATACCTTTTAACAAACCAGTCTTTCCGGTCATTCATAATTATACGGCGGATTTTTCGCCTTCTGACCCGGACCAAATCCGTAACATCATGGTCATGCAGATTTGCAATCCCGTCAGATGGTACGACAGTGTCTCCAAAATGGAGGAAATGGGGGCTGTCAATTATGTAGAAGTGGGCCCCGGTAAAGTTCTTACAGGCCTGGCAAAAAAAATATTGCCCAAAAACACCCCCGCTCAATTCTTTAATGTCAACAATTTAAAAACACTCGAGTCGTTTTTTCAAAAACAAGGCTGAAAAATTTTATTTTTGCCTTTACAAATCAAATTCAAAATTGTTATTTATCTCCTTTTATATTTCATGTTTCTATATGATACAAAAGGGTACGTTATGGATAAAGAAAATCTGGAATTTTTCAAAAAACTGTTGAATGAACGTTTAGATGAACTTTTACACCATGCTGACGACACCGTAGTCGGAATGGCAGGCAGCCGCGATCATTTCCCGGATCCCACCGACCGCGCCTCCCTGGAAGCTGACCGGAATTTTATGCTTCGGATTAGGGACAGGGAAAGCAAATTGATTAAAAAGATAAAAAAAGCTTTGCAAAGAATAGAAAACGGCACCTTCGGTATTTGCGAAACGTGTGGAGAGGACGTCAATATACAGCGGCTTAAAGCCAGACCGGTTACAACCCAGTGTATCGATTGCAAAACCAAAGAGGAGGCTTTGGAGAAGGCCCTTGGGCTGTAATCATAATGATTTAAAAATCGATCTCCATATTCATTCAACAGCATCGGATGGTTCGCTCACATCTTCGGAAATCCTTACACTTGCTGAAAAAATGGGTCTTGGTGCCATATCCATTACCGATCATGATGCTGTGGATGGCAACAAGGAGCTTTTACAGCAAAAGCTCCGGACGACTGTGAATTTTTTGACCGGTGTAGAAATCAGTGCTTTACCTCCCTCATCTTTTCCGACCATTGGAAGTTTTCACATACTCGGCTATGGAATCAATGTTGAGGACAACACATTGAATCAAAAACTGATCACCCTTCAAAACGCCCGTAAAAACCGAAATCCAAAAATAATCAGCAAATTGAATGCCCTTGGAATCGAAATTTCTTTGAATCGGGTCAAAGAGTTCTGCGGTGATTGTCAACTGGGCCGTCCCCATATCGCCAGATACCTGGTTGAAACAGGTTTGGTCACTTCCATTAACGAGGCTTTTGACAAATACCTGGGAAAAGGAAAGGCCGCTTATGTAGAAAAGTTCCGGATTCCATGCCGGCAAGCGTTGCAGATTATTACCGATGCAGGAGGTATGTCCGTTCTTGCGCACCCTTACCTGCTTAACCTTGGTAAAGACGCTGTATTTGAAAAGCTTATCAGCACTCTCAAATCCATGGGTTTACAAGGCATCGAGGTTTATTATCCCGAACATCCCCCGGAAATGGTCCGATTCTATACCCATATTGCTCATCAATACAATTTGGTTATCACGGGAGGTACCGATTTTCATGGGGATATTAAACCGGAAATACAATTGGGATCGGGGCCCGGGAATTTTGCAGTCCCATTTGAGATATATGAAAATATTATCAATTTTTTAGACCAAAGGTTAGAAAATCTTGTCCGTTAAAAATTTTTCGGAACTCGAGGAAAAAATCGGGTATTTTTTCAAAGACAGAAGTCTTTTGGAAGAATCACTTCGGCACAGTTCATGGGTCAATGAGAATCCCGAAATGCATTTGCGGGACAATGAGCGCCTTGAATTTCTGGGAGATGCTGTTATCAATCTTGTAGTCGCAGATTGTCTCATGGAAAAATATCCCGACCTCCATGAAGGAGATCTTTCACGCATTAGAGCCAATCTGGTCAATGAAACCCAACTTGCCCACCTGGCACGCAAC
>SKZT01000100.1 GCA_007127235.1 Desulfobacteraceae bacterium | reverse complement strand
CACATCATGGTGGGGTTGATGGTGTTGCGCATAAACGCGGTCATGGCGTTTCCAACTTCCAGATCTCCGGTGGTAACCGGTTTGCCGCTCTTGTCGAATGCCACGGTGATGTTGTTGAGTCTTTCTTTCAGGTCTTCCAAATTGCGGATAACCGACAAAATGGCCATACACTCGGAGCCAACAGCAATACCGAATTTGGACTGCATGGTGAAACCGTCAAGCCTGCCGCCAAGCCCGATGACCATATTTCTGAGCGCCTGTGCGCAGAAATCGATAATCCAGCCCATTTCTACCCGGGTGGGATCAACATCCAGGCGTCTCATACCGGTAAGCCGTGCAAGCTGCTCATCATTGTAGTTACGCTCATGCTGCATACGGGAGGTCAATGCAACCATGGCCAGGTTATGAGCATTCATGATGTCATTGATATCACCGGTTAAACCCAGTGAGAATTCGGTCATGGGAATCAGCAAAGAGTTGCCGCCGCCAGCTGCCGTCCCTTTTACGTTCATGGTCGGTCCACCGGAGGGTTGTCTTAAAGCGCCGCCTACGTTGACTCCGCGTTTTCCGAGACCTTCCATCAAACCGCAGGAAGTGGTGCTTTTTCCTTCTCCCAGCGGAGTCGGGGTAATAGCGGTAACCTCGATGTATTTTCCATCAGGTTTGTCCTTAAGACGGTCAATGATTTTCAAAAAATCCAATTTGGCCAGTCTGCCCATAGGCAGGATCTCATCTTTTGTGAGACCAAGCTTTTCCTGCCATTCATCAGGAGAGGGCATGTTTTTTTCCGCTTCCTCAGAAATCTGCCAGTCCGGCATGTTTACCGCATCGTAAGGCATTGATTCGTTCCTCCTATACTTTATTAAAAGTTAGCAAAAAAATCGAGACCCGGCATTTATTTGGCGGGATCTCTGCTATTACATATCTTTGACATAATATCCCGGTGTCAACAAAACCCAAAAGCGACCTTTTAATGTATTTTTGTTGATGAAATTTGATTACCTATTACTAAAGAAAAATCCCTATCACGGGTTTATAAATTTATCAAGAGTAATATTTAATTTTCAGAACGAATTTTAATAAATTCATACGCCTTCATTCCAACAGATCCTTTGTTTCTATAGTTGATTGAGACGGTAATAAAATCCCTGCTTGTTCATCAATTCATTATGAGTGCCCGATTCTATAATTCTTCCCTGATTTAAAACGACGATTTGGTCGGCATTGCGTGCAGTACTCAGCCGATGGGCAACAATAATGGATGTGCGGTTTTGCATGAGATTGGCCATGGCATCCTGAATTTGAGCTTCCGTATTAGAATCGATATAAGATGTGGCCTCATCAAATATGATCAGTTCCGGATCACGGGCAAAGGCTCTGGCGATGGAAATCAGTTGCCGTTCACCGCTGGAAATGGATAAACCTCCTTCAGACAGGACCGTTTCAATTCCGTTGGGGAGTCGGTCTATGATTTGTTTACAATTGGAAGCCTCGAGAATTTTATCCTGCTCGTTCTCGGACAAGCCGTTGTTGTTTCCAAAGATGTTCTCCCTGACGCTTTGGGAAAACAAGAAGGGGTCCTGGGTGACAAGAGCCATTTTGCTTCTTAAAAGCCGGAGAGGCAATTTGCGGATATCTGTTTGATTGATAAGGATATTTCCGGAAACAGGCTCGTAAAAACGGGGGATCAGATTGATCAGGGTAGTCTTTCCCGAACCAGTTGGCCCGACCACAGCGAGCATGGTACCGCTTCCAATACTCAAAGACAGCTTATGAAGTACGGTTTCTCCGGGAATATACCCAAAAGTGACATCCTGAAATTCAATGGTTTTAATCTTTGCAAGGGCATTGGAAGTCATATCCCTGGATGCTGGTTCCTGTTTTGAGATAGTTCCATTATGGACCGAAGCATCCTGCTGATCGTTATCCAGAACCAGAAAAATTCTTTCTGCCGAGGCCATGGCATTTTGAAGCAGGTTATATTTATCGGCAATGTCTCTGATGGGTCTGAAAAACATTTTCATGTAAGAGATGAATGCCACTAGTGAACCCAGGCTGACCGCACCATCCATGACCCCTTGACCGCCGTAATAAATCACCAGTGCCACGGCCAGAACCCCGGTAAATTCCACAAAAGGCAAAAAAAGACCCAGGACATGAATCTGACGCATACCCGCCTGGTAATTTTCATGATTAACTTTTGCAAAACCTTTAAAGTTGTTTCTTTCCTGTCGAAAGAGTTGTATGACCCGGATACCGCCGATGGTTTCCGAAAAGCGGGTGTTGATCTCCGCTACTTTGATTCTCAGAACACGAAACGCCTCCCTGGCACTTTTTGAAAAGTAAAATGAACCGATCATTACGAAAGGGAGTACCGAAAATGATATGAGTGCCAGTTTCCAGTCAATTGTTAAGAGGACAAGCGCAATTCCGAAAAGTAAAAATAAATCCTTGAAAACAAATGTGATGACTGATGTAAAAAGATCACTCATGTTTTGAACATCGTTGGTGACCCGGGTGACGAGTCTTCCCACAGGATTTTTTGTAAAAAATGACAGCGATCGTTTCTGAATATGTGTATAAAGCGTCATTCTCAAATCGTGCATGATCATCTGCCCGGTATATTCCATGATGACTACCTGGAAAAAATTCAGTCCGAAGTTAATCAATACTATGGTTAGAAATACTAAAGCAATGAAAGTTACCCCCGATAAATCGTTTTGTCGAAGTATCCTAAGGTCCTCTTTTTCAAGTTTTTCCAGGTTTTCAAAAGCAATGAACGCCTTATTTTCGTGAATGGTAAAAAACCGGTCATATTTTTCAACGATTTTTGCAACAGCCGGATCGGTGATGTCTGCCTGGTAAGTCCGTCTTTCAGAGTCAATGTCATCTTTTCCAGCCGGTTGTGAAAGGTCTGATTCGATGCGGGTTTGGTTGAAAGCCGGGACAATGTGCCGGTCGATGGCAATTTTTGTTATATAGGGAATAGCCAGATCCATAAGGGTGATAAAAACCACCAGCAATATGGAGGTGAAAAGAAGGTGCCGGTAGGGGGTGGAAAAGGGGTAGAGCCTTTTGAGAAGCTGAATATCGTAAGGTTTTCCCAGCTTATCTTCCTCAAAGTATCCGAAATCATACCGCATGGAATGCCTCTTCGATTTCTTGCAGCTTGTAGGTTTGAGCGTAGTACGTACTTGTTTCCATCAACTGGTCATGAGTACCCGATGCAATGATTTTTCCGTTTTCCAGCACAATGATATTATCTGCAAAACTCACTGCGGAAAGACGATGGGATACAATTATTGTCGTCTTTTTATGCGTCATTTCACGGATATATTTCACGATGTTTGCCCCTGTCTCCATGTCCACCTGGCTGATCGGGTCATCCAGCAGCAAGATAGGGCTGTCCTGCAAAAAAGCCCGGGCCAGGGCTATGCGCTGCTTTTGCCCTCCTGATAGAACCACCCCCTTTTCTCCAACAATTGTGTCGAATCCGTCGGAAAGATCCTGAATGGTTTCATCAAGACAAGCAGCATTTACTGCCGTGAGCAGCCGCTGTTGATGCACGCTTTCATTTTCAAGCAAAATATTCTCACGAATGGTATCGGCAAATAAAAAAGGTTCCTGGGGCACAAAAGAAATTGCCCCTCGAAGTTGGGCCAGTTGAATGTCGCGAATATCGGTGTCATCGATCAGAATTTTCCCGGAACATACGTCATAAAGTCTTGGGATCAATGAGAGTATGGTCGATTTTCCGGCCCCCGGGGGACCTACAATGCCAAGCGTTTGCCCCTGCTGCACCTGAAAGCTGATTTCTGAAAGGACATGGGAGGTTTCCCGGTTATGAGCCCTGTCTTCTTTTTCACAAAATTCATAATCAAAAGAAACGTTTTGAAATGCAATGTTTCCAACTATCTTCGGCAAAAATATGGCGGTTTTCTTGTCGTAAATTTCAGGATCGGTTTCTAAAATTTGATTGATCCTGTCAAGCGATGCTTTTCCCCTCTGAATCAGATTGGTTACCCATCCCAAGGCCATCATGGGCCAGGTAATGATACCCACATAGGCTATGAAAGCGACAAAATCCCCGGGAGAAATGGTTCCGAAAATGGTTTGTCGCCCACCAAGAAAAAGCACCGTTGCCATACTCAGATTTGAAAAAAGCATCATTAAAGGAAAGAATGTACCGATGATGCGGATCAGACGGAGGTTTTTTTCAATATAATCTCTGGATTTCTCATTCAGATGTTTTTGAGATTCTTCCTCTCTTGTAAAGGCCTTAATGATGCGGATGCCGGCAAATCGTTCCCTGACTGCCTCCGTTAAATCGGAAAATGAACCCTGTACTGCACCATAACGACGGTGCATTCTTTTGCTGAAAAATCTTGTTCCGAAAACGATCAGGGGCATTGGAATCAATACAAACAAAGTCAGTGTGACATTGATATAAGCCATGAAAGCAATGGCGGCCGCCCCGAGAAGAACCGCGTCGGTAATTGCCACAATACCCATTCCGATAGCCATACGGATATGCATGATATCGTTGGTGGCATGGGCCATCAGATCTCCGGTTCTGACCTGGTCGAAATAGGATGGAGAAAGTTTTTGTACGTGATGAAAAAGCTGATTTCTCAGGCCCTCTTCAACCCGGCGGGATACACCTAAAAGAAAAAGGCGCCAGAAATAACGAAAGATTCCAATCAGAAGAGCAATACCGGCGATATAAAGCGCAAAGGTCATCAGACGGGCTACATCAATATCAAACATTGTCAGATCATCTACTACCCACTTGATGATCCTGGGGATTATCAGTTGTAGAATATCCACCGCAATCAAAGAGAGCAGCCCTAAAAAAATAAATACACGATTTTCAATAAGATATGGCCTTAGCAAGTGGGTAGATTTCATGAAACCTCTTCCAAATTTGGATTAATAAAATGATGAAAAAGCATTTTTGTTGTCCCCAGCTTCGAATGAATTGACTTTAAATTTAACGATTGATATCATTAAAAAACTATGGAAACAGGAAAGATAGTCGAATATATCGATCGACAGAAAATTATATGTGCAGTGGTGCTCGAAGTCAAGAAACAGAGGTTGCGCCTTTTAAATGAAAACAACCGGGAGATCAACATATCTGAAAGACGCCTTTTGCACAGTAGCAACAAGAACATGGACATGTCCGCTGGAAGAGTCAAGGTTGTGGAAAGGCTTAAAGAGACCGCGGATCGAAGAAGTGAACTTCTTAAACAAATTAATATCCTGGAATTGTGGGAAGTGCTCAATTCAGAGCAGGAATGGATCGATCTTCCCACCATGACGGAATTCTGCTTTCCCGAATATGCTGATGGTGATCATGAATCCGCTGTGATACGTGCTTTTTTCGAGGATCGCTACTATTTTAAGTTCAAGGCGGATGCTTTTTTTCCCAACACTCAGGAGCAGGTTGAGCGCAGCATCGCACAGACAAAGGAAGAAGAACGGCGAAACCGTCTTATTAACGCAGGCGGAGACTGGCTTAAATCCGTATTGAGGGATAACCTGCAGGATGCCTGTGAAATAAGAATATCCGATAAACAAAAAGATGAGTATATTGAGATCCTCAAATCCTACTTTCTTTTCGAAAAAGAAAGTCCTTATGCCGCACTGGGCAAAGAGATAATGACCAGAGCTGAAATCGATGACATGAACAAACTCTTCGAAGTTCTGGTTCGGCAGGGCGTCTGGGAACCCACCGAAAACGTGGATCTTCATCGCCTCAAAGTGCCTGTTGCCTTTGATCATGAGGTGATGCACAGTGTTGCGGAGTTGATACGGGGTTCACGTTCATTTTCGATAAATTACCGCCACGATCTGACGGATCTGAAGTTGATTACCATTGATGGGCAATCCACGTTGGATTATGATGATGCTTTAAGCATCGAAAGAGCAGGGCGTAACTTCAGACTGGGCGTTCATATTGCCGATGTGGGCCATTACATTCAAAAAGATAGTGTTATCGATCAGGAAGCGCTTTGCCGGGGAAGTTCCATTTACATGCCGGATTTAAAAATTCCCATGATTCCCGCGCCATTGGCTGAAGATCTTTGCAGTCTGAAAGAGGGGATGCTTCGTCCGGTTATCAGCCTTATGGTGATGCTGACACCGCAGGCGCAGATACTTGGTTTTGAAATAATTCCCAGTATGATTCGGGTAAGGCGTCAGCTGACATATTTTGAATCCAACCTGATTGCGGAAACCGATGAAGAAATTGCCACCCTTTATCAAATTGCAAAAAATTTTCAGCAATACCGTCTTGATCAGGGGGCCTTGCAGATTACACTTCCCGAAGTAAATGTCTGGCTTAATGAAGAGGGTGAGCCGGTGGTCACCAGGACCAACCGTGAAAGTCCTGGAAGAATGCTGGTTTCAGAGATAATGATCATGACCAATTGGCTGAAAGCCAGGTTTTTGGCCCAGCATGGGCTTCCGGCTATTTTCAGATCCCAGCCGGAACCCAAGGAGCGCCTCTACAAAAATAATGAGGGAAGCGTTTTTCAAAACTGGATGCAGCGCAAGCTTTTAAGTCGTTTTGTGTTGAGTACGAAGCCGGAAAGTCATTCAGGATTGGGCCTGGATGCTTATCTTACGGCTACTTCGCCCATACGAAAATATTTCGACCTGCTTACCCAGCGTCAGCTCAGAGCGGCCATGGGGCTTGAAGATCCATATACCCAGGAAGAGGTCTCCCGGATTATCGGGCATCTGGAACATCCCATGGGTTGTGTCTCCCGGCTTCAATTCAGAAGAAACCGGTACTGGTTGTTAAAATACCTGGAAAGTCATGTAGGTAAAAAAGAAGAAGCCATTGTGCTGTCAAAACGGCGCTATGGTTATCAGATTTTGCTCAACGAATATATGCTCGAATGTATGTTGCCCTTATCCAGCGGCATCAATCTCAAACCGGAAGACATGATCCAGGTGACTATCCAGCATGTCAACGCCCGAAAAGACATTCTCTCCGTGTATCTTGGATAGGGGAGGATTTTAACAGATTCGGCGTCAGGAATAAATCGGAGTGCGAAAGCTGTGCTTTCGCACAAATTGCAAAAGCACAGCTTTTGCACTCCTGAAAAACCATGTCAGCTATCTTGTTGATAATATTGGACAATGGCTTCACAAAGTCCCGGGATTGTGAATTCATCGGCGACCACATGAACATTAAAACCCAGTTCTGTTGCAGTATCTGAAGTGATCGGGCCGATGCAGGCAATTGTAACCCCCTTGATCAAAGATAAAAACATATCATCGGGAATCAGGGCCCTGAAATTTTTCACCGTTGAGGAACTCGTAAATGTTACCATATCGATAAGACCATGCTGAAGGTCTTCTAAAAGGAGATCGACATTTTGGTGGTCCTGGATAGTCCGGTAGACAATAATTTCATCAATGGTGGCTCCCATTTTTTCAAGTTCCACAGGCAGAATGGGACGTGCTTCCTGAGCTCTGGGCAGCAAAATTTTTTTATCCTCTATATTTTGTTCTGAGAAAGCATCTATTACCGATTCAGCACGATAACTTTTGGGAATAATGTCCGTTTTCAGGCCGAAGCTGAAAAGCATGGCCGATGTAGCTGGTCCGATGGCTGCTGTGTTCAGGTGCCCCAACGCTCTGGTATCCAAACCGCTTTCAAAGAGGCGTTTAAAGAAATGCTTGACACCGTTGACACTGGTGAAAACAATCCAGTCATAAGCTTTCAGGCGGGATATGGCGGAATCGAGCGATGAAAGATCATCGGCAGGTACCACTTTGATGGTCGGGCATTCAAGTACATCGGCCCCCATTTCCATAAGGTTTTCCACAAGATTACTGGCTTGCTCCCGTGCCCGGGTAACCACAATTTTTTTGCCCAGCAACGGCCTGTTTTCAAACCATTTCATCTGCTCGCGCAATCGAACCACCTCCCCGACAATAATTATGGCTGGGGCTTTTAATTTGGCCTCACGAACCCGTTCCGAAATGTTTGCAAGAGTTCCGGACACTGTTTTTTGTCGTGATGTGGTTCCCCATCTTACCAAAGCTACGGGTGTCTCCGGAGGTTTTCCTTTTCTGATGAGCTGATCAACGATATCCGCAAGATTTTTAACTCCCATGAGAAAAACAAGGGTTCCGATGCCGCGAGCCAAAGAGGCCCATTCAATATTGGAATTTTCTTTACCGGGATCTTCATGACCCGTTATAAATGCTACAGTGGAAGTAAACCTGCGGTGTGTAAGAGGTATGCCCGCGTAGGCCGGTGCTGCAATGGCCGATGTAACCCCCGGAACGATTTCAAAATCGATCCCTGCCTCAATCAAAACTTCGGCTTCTTCACCGCCTCTTCCGAAAATAAAAGGGTCTCCTCCTTTCAATCGCGTAACCGTTGCACCCGTTTTGGCTTTTTGAACAATCAAATCATTGATGCCCTCCTGGGACAAGGTATGTTCACCTCCCTTTTTGCCCACATAGATCATTTCAGCTTTGGGGTTGCTGTGCCTCAATAATGCAGGCGAGGCCAGATAATCATAGATAACAACATCGGCATTTTCAATACACGCTTTGCCCTTGACAGTGATCAGGCCGGGATCACCCGGGCCTGCTCCTACCAGATACACTTTTCCACTCATTTATATGATTCCTGCTCTGAGTTTATCCAAGATCGGTTGCGCTCCTTTAAGAAGAAGCAAATTGGCAAGTTCCAGCCCGATTTTTTCAGGTTGATCCTCGGGACCCGAAAGGGTTTCCCGAATTAACGTTGAGCCATCCGTTGTGGCTACCAAGCCGGTGAGCCTTAAATTTCCGGAATTAATTTTCCCATGTGCAGCAATGGGGGTTTGGCAACCGCCTTCCAAACGCTTGAGGAAGGTACGTTCGGCCAGTACAATGCTGTGGGTATTGGCATGGTCCAGGGCAGTGACTAACGGACCGATCACAGAATCATGATCTCGCATTTCAATACACAAAGCTCCCTGCCCTACGGCAGGAAGCATCATTGAATCATCCAGATACTCGGTTATCTGATCTTCAAGCCCAAGCCTTCTGACTCCTGCAGCAGCCAAAACAATAGCATCCAGATTTTCACGGGTCAGCTTCTTTAACCGTGTATCCAGGTTACCCCTCAAAGGAACAATGTTGATGTCCGGCCTGGCATGCAGAATCTGAGCGGCGCGTCTAAGAGAACTGGTCCCTATTTTTGCCCCGGTTTTAAGACGGGAAAACGTATCTCCGTTTCTGCTGATCAATACATCCGCCGGGATTTCACGCTCAGGTACCGCACCGATACAAAGGCCCGCAGGAATTTCAGAGGGCATGTCTTTCATACTGTGCACGGCAATATCTATCCGACCATCCAGAAGGGCTTCTTCAATTTCTTTGACGAACAAACCCTTTCCACCCACTTTGGCAAGGGGAACGTCCAAAATAATATCCCCTTTGGTTTTTATAACAGCAATTTTTACTGAAATATTGGGGGACAAAGATTCCAAAGCGGCCTTGATATGGTTTGCCTGCCACAGTGCCAGCTGACTTCCGCGGGTTCCTATAACGATCTTTTGGCTAATGATTTTTCCGGTTTCAGACTCCATGACGGGTGCCATCAGTGACTGCAAGTTGTACAACTGGTGGCCGAACAACTTCCACAGGCTGAAGCTCCCGCTGTTCTGCTGACTGTTTCTCCGCCTTTGCCTTTTGAAATAAATCCACAAACCGATAGCTGTTTGCACACATCAATACTATGACATTCGGGGCAGTCGGGTTTTTCGGATCCGAAAACCAAACATTCGAAATCTTTTCCGCAACTTGCACAGTGATACTCGTAAATAGGCATTTTTAATTCCT
>SKZT01000021.1 GCA_007127235.1 Desulfobacteraceae bacterium | reverse complement strand
TGGAAAAGATCATCCTTAAAAAATGGGCTTTGGGAATTCCAATAAACGCCTGGGGCTGGCTTTCCTGTAGGCATTGGAGCATTCCTTTGACCCCCATTCCCGGATCAACAATCACAGGAACCGCTCCGGTTTTAAAAAGTGCAAAGGTAACGGCAAAAAAATCAGGTCCGGGGCTGACCATTAAAACAGTTTTGACACCCTGTGTAATACCTGCTTTCTCCAGACCGCGCGCCAGCATCTCCGCCTGTTTTTCCAATTGCAGAAAGGTCATGTGAGCATAGGTGCGTCGACCATGGGCATCTCTGCCGACAGGATAAACCACGGCCCGCTTGTATGGCTGAATCTTTGCCTGCCGGCTCAGAAGGTTGGATATGTTGAGCAAGTTTTGATCCGTTTCTTTTTCGTTGGGTTTTGGTTCTGTATCATTCATAATTTTTTATCTAAAAAAAATTGTTGATGCATTCTAAAACATTTTCAGGTTGATCCTCAAGGATATAGTGACCTGCTTTGGCAAAACGATGGACCTTTGCATCCGGAAATCTTTTTTGCCATTCCAGCAGAAAATCTTTATCAAAAACGAAATCTTTCATCCCCCAGCAGATCATCATCGGTTTGTCTTTTAACCGAAACAGATGTTGTTGCGTATGCTCTACCACAGAATAACTCATATCGGAAGAGGTAAGAGGGATATCCTGTACAAATTTTAAAATAGCCAGCCGGTTTCGGGGTGTGCTGTAAGGGGCGATCAAAGCTTGCTTAACGGTGCTTTCAAGGCCTTGAGCGCTGGCCATGTACAAAGCGGCCAATGCAAACAGGTTCAGATGTAATATGGCAGGTCTTGCGATCGCTCTTATGTTACGGGCGATCCGGAGGCGGATGGGAAGCTTTTTTTTCCCCGGAGGAAAAAAGGCGGCTGTATTTAAAATCACCAGGCGTTTGATCCGTTCAGGGTGGTTCACCGCATAGGCCATACCGATCATGCCCCCCCAGTCGTGTAAAATAAGGGTCAGGTTTTCTTTTAGATTCAGGCGATCAAGAAACATTTCCAGGTCTTCCACCCGGCTTTTCAATCTGAAATCATACCGGTTTTCATCAGGTTTTTCCGACAGGCCGCATCCGATATGATCGGGCACCAGACATCGATATTTCGGGGAAAGTCCTTTGACCAGGGCACGAAAATAAAAGGACCAGGTGGGATTTCCATGAACCATGACCACCGGATCGCCGGAGCCTTCATCCACGTAATGATAATCAAGGCCCCGGATCTGCATGAAATGAGATGAGAAGGGATAAAGCTTTTTGAATGTATCGGTTTTAAAAAACGGATGTTGCGATGACATGATTGATTACCAGTCTACTCCTAGCATGAGACAGTTAAGACCGCTTCCGATGCCGAAAAAACCCACGAAGTCGCTTTTTTCGAGAAAACCCCGTTCATGAGCAATTGCTGCTGTAAGCGGTAAAGATACGGTGCCGATATTGCCTAGAAAACGATATGTTGTAAAGTCTTTTTCTGAAGCAATTCCCAGGGACTCCAGAATTGTTTTTTGATGTGCCGAACCTACCTGGTGGCAGATTACCTTGTCTGGTTGATTGCCAGAGAGTTTAAATGCCTGTTTGAAAGCCCGGAAGGTATTGATACCCAGTGCGACGCCGTTTTTGAGCACGCCCACCGAGTCGGTCTCCATGACCACGGGAGCACTGGCGGGAATTCCCGTATCAGGCCCCCATCGGCACAATTCATGGTGCTCGGCGGCATTTCGCACAACCCCTCCCGCAAGACGGTGGCCTTCTTGAGAAAGCTCCTGGTCGGTCATCAAAACTGCGACAGCACCGGAACCGCCCGTGAGGGTGGCAAGGGCTTTTTTGAAATCTTCCATGTTCGGGTTTTCCAAAAGCCGTCCGATGGTCAATTCCACAATCTGCCTTGCCGATTCACACGAAACGATCAGCCCGGCCCGGATCTGACCAAGTTCGATGGCATTGGCCACGTGAATCATGCCGTTTAGTACCCCAAGGCATGCGTTGGAAATGTCATAGATCTGGGCATGAGGGGCTATACCCAGCTGATGGGCGACTGCACAGGCGGTGGCCGGTTCCAGGTTATCGCGGCAAACACCGGCGTAAACCAGCATACCGATTTGACCAGGATCGATACCCGAGCTTTCCAGAGTTTTTTTTCCGGCCAGAGCCGCTCCCTGGGACATTTTAAAGCCGGGGTCCCAGAATCTGCGTTCATAAATACCGGTGATGGCTTCCAGCTGGCCGGGCTGAATATGAAGGGATCTGTATAAAGGGTCAAGCTTTGATTCCAGATCTTCGGATGCCACCACGTTCGGGGCCAGCTCGTAGCCGAATGTATGAATAAAAACCTTTGAATATTTTACTGAAAACAAGTTTATAAACCTCCCGACAACTGAATGCCGAAATCCTCCATGGTATAAATAAGAAGGCCATCGACTTTCAAATAACCTTTGGCCGTAATTACCGGAAACGGTTGTTCCTGAATACCGGTGATGACGGCTTC
>SKZT01000266.1 GCA_007127235.1 Desulfobacteraceae bacterium | reverse complement strand
TCACACCCAAAGCATGGCAACGAGAAAAAAATGCAAAAGCACAGCTTTTGCACTCCTTCAACGAGTCACCCCCAAATCCGTTATAAGCAGGAAAAATTATAATCCGTCTGATGCATTCACCGGATTTGTTTTCAAATATTCCAGACGGTTTAACCCGTTGATATAAGCTTTTGCGCTGGCCGTTATAATATCCGGGTCGGAGCCTCTTCCAAGAGCGATTAAACCATTTTCTCTCAAACGGACTGTTACCTCGCCTTGTGCATCTGTACCTCCCGTCAGGGCGCTGACGGTGAATCTTAACAGTTCGGATCGGGCACCGGTAAGTTTGGCGATGGTGTTGTATGCTGAATCGATAGGGCCGTTTCCGTAGCCTGCCCCCTGGACAATGCGGCCGTTAATTTCCAGTCTTACACTGGCCATGGGATAAACGGTGGTGCCTGAAACCACGTTGAGGTAATCGAGTTTGAAGGTCTCGGCGGTTCGCAAAATACCTTCAGTGACAATAACTTCCAGGTCTTCATCCATGACGTGCTTTTTCTTGTCAGCAATTTCCTTGAATCTCTTAAACACCTGGTTGAGTTCTTCATCGGACAGGTCATACCCCATGTCTTTCAGGTGCGAGCGAAGCGCGTGTCTTCCGGAATGTTTTCCCAGTATCAGTTTGCTCTGGCTCAAGCCGATGGTTTCCGGTTTCATGATTTCGTAGGTCATGGGATTTTTAAGCATGCCGTCCTGATGAATTCCGGCTTCGTGAGCAAAAGCGTTGGCCCCGACAATGGCCTTGTTGGGCTGAACAATGATGCCCGTGATCATGCTGACCAAACGGCTGGTGGGATGTATATTTTCGGTTTTTATGTTGGTGTTGACCGGTATAAAATTAGGCCTGGTGTGAATGCTCATAACCACTTCTTCGAGAGAAGTGTTTCCGGCACGTTCGCCAATACCGTTGATGGTGACTTCGGCCTGGCGGGCTCCGGCGCATATGGCCGCAACCGTGTTGGCGGTGGCCAGGCCTAAATCGTTGTGACAGTGAACGCTTACCACCGCTTTTCCGATATTGGGTGTGCGGGCTATGATGTATTTGATCAGCTCCCCGAATTCTTCGGGAATTGCATAGCCTACGGTATCAGGGACATTGACCGTGGTGGCTCCGGCTTCAATTGCGGCTTCGAATACCTTGCACAGGAAGTCACGATCACTTCGGGAGGCATCCTCAGCTGAAAATTCCACGTTGTCCGTAAAGGAGCGTGCATAGCGAACACCTTCAATGGTTTTTTCAATCACCTGTTCACGGTTCATGCCCAGTTTGTATTCCATGTGAATGTCGGATGTGGCAATAAAGGTATGAATTCTTGGCTTTACCCCATGGCTGATGGCTTCCCAGGCCCTGTCAATATCTGCTTTTGAAGTTCGTGCCAAAGCAGCCACCTGAGTGGTTTTCATCTTTTCCGCAATCCTTGAGACCGCTTCGAAATCCCCCACGGATGCCGCCGGAAAGCCGGCTTCGATAACATCCACCCCCAATTTTTCAAGTTGGTAAGCCAAACGAAGCTTTTCTCCGGTGTTCATGCTGGCCCCGGGAGATTGTTCTCCGTCTCTTAACGTTGTATCAAATATGTATAATCTTTCGGTCATGATTTTGCTCCTTAATTTTTTATTATTGCCAGTCACCTAAAATTCTGCACTCAATTCCGGCGCGTCGACCGCCGGTTCATCTGAGCAAAACCGGATAAAGCATTGGCCGCGGGATTTGATGGGCATTTCCCGCGGCATTTTTGACCCCTTTTTTCATAAATTGATACCTTGTTGTTGAATATTGTTTCAATTTGTCCACCATGTCCATACGGTCCATCTGGTTTCAAAAGAGAGTTTCTGCAAAAGTAAAACTTTTGCACTCCTGGCTGCTACCGTTTGGCCAGCTTGTATTGAAAGCTGTCTGTCAATGCTTGCCAACTGGCTTCAATTATGTCTTTTGAAACTCCGATGGTGTTCCAGATTTCTTCCTGATCACGGGAAGCAATAAAAACGCGAACTTTTGCTGCAGTACCATCGCGGCCATCCATGACACGCACTTTGAAGTCCACCAGGCGCATGGCATCCAGATCCGGGAAAAACTGACCCAGAGCTTTTCGAAGGGCATTGTCCAAAGCGCTCACCGGACCCTCGCCTTCAGCTGCCGTAATTTCCTGCCTGCCGTCTACCGAAATCTTGATGGTGGCCTGAGCATTGCAGGGACAGTCCTTATTCTTTTCAATGTTGATCCGGAATGATTCCAATTCGAAAATTGGCTTGAACTGGTTTGTGAATTTTTCCATAAGAATGCGCAGGGACCCGTCAGCCACATCAAACTGATATCCTTCCAGCTCGAGCTTTTTGATCTTTTCAACGATTTCACGGCCATCATGGCCGTTTAATCCCAGTTCGATACCCAGTTCTTTGGCTTTGTACTCCACATTGCTTTTTCCGGAAAGATCCGATACCAGCACCCGCCGTTTGTTGCCCACCATCTCGGGAACCATGTGCTCATAGGC
>SKZT01000079.1 GCA_007127235.1 Desulfobacteraceae bacterium | reverse complement strand
TATATATGGCACAATGCAACACTCGGGTAATTTGGAACGAGGGCGGGTTTGGAACCCGCCCCTACAGGCTTCCATGTTGATATTCTATAAACAAATCACCCCCAAATCCGTTATAATCAGGGTATTTTTTATATTTCGTCCCTATGGGACTCTTGAAATCATAGGAAATGGTGTTGCTATAAATATCAAGTCCCGTTAGGGACGATATATTTTTATATGAAAGAAATAGAAACCTGCAACAACACTTACTGATATGCAACAGCACTTACATTTGATATGTTGAGGTGCTACGGATAACAAAACCCAAAATCGTGGCAATATTTTGACATCAATTGAAAAATCAGGAGGTTTTTTTTGGAAAATCATTTAAATCACTCAATTATTCTATGGCGCAATGGAGAAAGCAACGTTGAAAACCAGGAACTCATTTTCGAAGAACCGCTTTCAATACGTGTTCAGGGAAAAGCCTATTCGGTGGTGATGAGAACACCTGGAGAAGAGCTGGCGCATACGGCCGGTTTTTGCCTGGCCGAAGGATTGGTGGATCAACCGGAAGATATTGTATCCCTGGGATTTTGCGATGGGAATGACACCAATGTCGTAACGGTGACTTTAACACCAGCAAGACAAAAATTAATTGGCAATCAACTTGATCGAAGACAATATATCAGTCAGACAAGCTGCGGAATATGCGGAAAACAACTGGTGGAGGAACTCCGGCAGATGCTTTTGCCTGTTGAAAACAACACCCGAATTAACGTGGCAATGGCCCTGACTTGCTTGGACAAACTGAGTCATCATCAGCCATTAAGGGCCAAAACGCGAGCCGCGCATGCAGCGGCTTTGTTCGACCCGGAATATAATCTGCTGTCAATTGCCGAGGATGTCGGGCGGCATAACGCTCTTGACAAGGTGGTGGGAAAATTATTTTTAGAAAAGACCCTTGAAAAGGTAGCATTTCTGGTTTTATCTTCCAGAATCAGCTATGAACTCGTACAAAAAGCCGCGAGAGCAAAAATTGCCATCATTTTAGCCATATCCCGACCAACGGCCCTTGCGGTATCGTTGGCTTCGGCCCTGAACATGACATTGGCATCACGTGCAAAAAATAACGGTCTTTATATTTACTGTGGAGCAACAAAACTTTTAGGCGGTGCCTGAGCGACAAGTTTCTTCGTTTTTCACTTCAACTTACCACAAGTTTCTGATAAAAACGAAGCCATGAACTTTTTTTATCTTCAATATAAAAGGGGCGGTGAAAAAAACAAGCATAAGTGCCTGTCGTGCGGGGTGCATTTAAGGTCCGGACGCCAGCGTTATTGCACGCCGGGGTGCCGTCAACAGCTGAAACAATACTTAAACCGGCGTACCGGTCTTTTGGTGGCTTTAAACACCCGTTATGCCACTTTCTATTTCACCGATTTAATTATCGTATTGGATATCTTACCTTACGGTGCCAATCAAATTTTCAGCTTTATGCTGGCCAGAACGCCCGGGAACAAACCTGTTGCTGATTTTTGTGACATGTTTCAAGCACTGGGAAGCTTATGGTGGTCAGAAAAGAATCGAACCCATAAAAGGTATATTGCCTCTTTGCAGGTACTTGGCAGGGCCAGGAGAGTCGGTTCAGAATTAAGCAGGGTCATACCAAAGCAAGTCATGCTGCCGGCAGTCAGAAAAAAAGATATGAAGATGTTACGGCTGGAGATCGCCGATCTCGGCATGAATGGACTGAAAAGCAAAATAAAAACCGCCTATCGCTGCCAGGCAAAAAAGCACCATCCTGACCTGGGTGGCAATGCCGCAAAATTTCGTAATCTTCAAGAAGCTTACGAAAAAATGATCCATTGGGCTAAAAACCCGTCTTTTTTTTGTTTAAGGGGGTTTCCCGATAAATGGCATTACGAGGGTAGCACCAATCGATGGATCCAGCCGGCATCGGATGTCGCGAAAATATCAGCTTTTGATAAGCTTTAGTCTTGCTTATAAAATGCGGACCACAGTTCTGGATTTTTGAACACCGTTTTTGGTGGTGTATTTATTTCTTTTGATTTCAAGACGGTTTTCCGCAAAAAGTCTAATGCATCTCGGATAAAGTTGCCACTCAAGAGCCAGCCCTTTTCTACGAACATCATCCAAAGTGTCTTCCGGAGAAATTTCAAAGGCCTTTTGACCTATGATAGCACCGGTATCTTCTCCATAATCGACAAAATGAACCGTACATCCCCCGATTTTACATCCGTACCGGTAGGTGTCTCCATAACCGTCCACACCGGGAAATGCCGGTAACAATGCCGGATGAATGTTCATAATTCGTGGCTTATTGGAATCGCTGTTAATCCTGTCAATAAAATAAGGGGTGAGTATACGCATGAAACCAGCCAAAATGAGAAGATCAAGAGGATATGCTGATATTTTCTCAAGCAAAAGACTTTCAGCAGCGACACGTTTTTCAAAAAAGCGGCGAACTTTATCCTGGTCAGTTTGAAGAGAAAAAAAATTCTGCTTTTCAAGTATGTCTTCTAAAATAAAGTCGGAAGGTAACCCTGTGTTTTTATCGTTTAGAACGGCGGCAAAATCGACTATAAAGGTGGGTATGTGATGTTTTTCGGCTCTTTGGAGTCCTTTTGCATCCGGTTTATCAGAACCGACGAAACTAATTTGACCCTCAATTTCGTTTTTTTCGCATGCATCAATGATTGCCTGGAGGTTGCTTCCTCCTCCGGAAATGAGGACTCCGATTTTTATTTGTTTTTTCATGCCACGCCCCTTAGTCTCTGTTCTGAGCCGAGGATTCTTCGCTTTGTTCTTGTTCATATGGATTTTTCCGAGCAAATATCCTGGCGCCGATAATGCTGATTTCATAAAGAAGCATAAGTGGAAAAGCCATCATAATTTGGGTAATTATATCGGGAGGGGTCAGCATGGCAGACCCGGCAAAAAATAAAAGAAGCGCATATTTGCGGTTTTTTTTCAAAAAACCCACCGAAACAAATCCAAGCCTTGACAACAACGTTACGATCAATGGCAGTTCAAATACCACACCGAATGCAATCAATAACTTGGATGCAAGCGAAAAATATTCCTTCATGGAAGGAAGGGGGCGTATATACTCGGTTGCAAAACCAAGGAAAAATTTAAAGCCGTATGGAAAAACAATAAAATAGCCGAAAAGGGCACCACCAATGAAAAAAAAGGAACATAACAAAACCACGGGTAAAAGCAATTTTCGTTCCTTTTTGTAAAGTCCCGGAGCCACAAATTTCCAGAACTCATAAAGAATCACAGGGGCTGCCAGCATCACTCCCGCTAAAAATGCCGTTTTAAGATATACAAAGAATGCTTCGGGAAGATTTGTGAATATGAGTTGCTCCCCCTCACCCATTACATCGGTGAGGGGTTTCATTAACAACTCGAAAAGTTTTTCTTTAAAAAAATATGACACAACAAAGCCGATCCCCACAGCCACAAAACAAACAATCAATCTGCTTCGGAGTTCTTCCAGATGTTCAGTAAAGGGGGCTTTATCGGCCTCTTTCATTTTGTTCTAAACCTTGTTTGGCAAATCGGTCTTTTCTTCTTGCTGAGCAAACGATTTTTGTTTTTCGTTTATTTCTTTTGTTTCCGGATTATCTGATCTTTTTTTTAAATTTTCAGAATCCGGCACTATTTTATCCAGGTATGGTTCGGGAGGGAGTTCAACTTTGGCAGCACCTTCTTTTATCTGTTTTTGAGTGTCCGGAGAACTTTGGGGGGCCCTTTGGTTAAAATCTTTATTTAAGTCGTCAAAGGATCTTTTGACATCTGATAAAGGCTTGTCAATATCCATGGTATCTTTCAATTCCTCTGTGGCTTTTTTAAATTCTCCCAAAGCCTTGCCCAGTGCTTTGGCCAAGTCCGGTAATTTTTTCGGACCAATAATAATTAATGCAATGGCCATAATCAACAAAAACTCGGGCATACCAATGCCAAACATAAAAAAACTCCCTGTTCATTTTTGAATAAACGACTATCTTTGTTCGATGGGAACATAATCTCTTTTTATGGGTCCCATATAAATTTGTCTCGGCCGGGCAATGCGCCAATTAGGGTCATCGACACTTTCTTTCCACTGGGAGATCCATCCGGGCAAGCGGCCAATGGCAAACATTACAGTAAACATGTTGGTTGGAATTCCGATAGCCCTGAGTACGATTCCGCTGTAAAAATCAATATTCGGATAAAGATTTTTTTCGATGAAATAATCATCTTTTAAGGCGATATCTTCCAACTGCATGGCAATATCAAGCAGTGGGTCCTCAATTTGAAACTTATCCATGATCTTGTGACACATACCTTTCATAATTTTTGCCCGTGGATCATAGGTTTTATATACCCGGTGCCCGAATCCCATCAGCCGAAAAGGATTACTTTTATCCTTGGCTTGTTCCATGATACTTTTGACACTCACCCCTTCTGAATGAATTTGCTCCAGCATTTCAATCACTTTCTGGTTTGCACCTCCATGAAGAGGGCCCCAAAGAGCGGCAATTCCCGCTGATATGGCGGCATATAAATTAACCTGACCGCTTCCCACAACGCGAACAGCCGATGTAGAACAGTTCTGCTCGTGGTCGGCGTGTAAAATCCAAAACACGCTCAAGGCATGAATCATATCTTCATCGAGTTCATAGGGTCTCACAGGAGTATCGAACATCATGTTCAAAAAGTTGGCACAATAGGAAAGGTCCGGCCTGGGATAAACCACTTTATGGCCCCGGGATATTTTATAGGCCATGGCCGCCATGGTCCGGATCTTGGACAATAATCTTGTCACCATGATGTTGATTTCTTCTTCAGTAGTTACCAGAGCCGGATAAAAACTTCTCAAAGCATTGACCATGGAAGAAAGAATACCCATGGGATGCGATGCCCTTGGAAAGTTCTGATAAAAAATCTGCATGTCCTCATGGACAAGGGAATGATCATTTAAAAGCACGGAAAACCGATTCAGATCTTTTCTTTGTGGAAGCTCCCCGTTGATAAGAAGAAATGCCGTTTCCTTAAATGTGGAGTGTTCTGCAAGCTGCTCTACCGGAATTCCCCTGTAACGAAGAATACCTTCTTCACCATCCATAAAGGTGATATAACTGATACAGCTTCCCGTATTGGCAAAGCCAGGATCCATGGTAATGTAACCCGTCTTTTGCCGCAAGAAAGTAATATCGATAGCTTTTTCGCCCTCCGAGCCTGTAATAACCGGAAATTCATATTCTTTTCCCTCGATGATAATTTTCGCATGTCCACTCATAATTCCTCCTGGTTATATTATACACTATTATTTTCAGCCCAACCATGTTGGTCAACAATATGGCTACCATACAATAAAAAAGCAACCAACAGGTTTGGCATTGTTCCGGGAAATCTGACTTCAAAACTTTTAAATTTATGCATAAACCATGATACATACAATAAAAAATTCTTGCGGTCAAGCCGACAACCGGTATATTATATGTTTACTCACCCTGAGCGATTTTACCGGCAGTTATGCAGTTTTCCCGAAAAGCTAAGTTCAATGCAAAGGAGAAGACAAATGTCATTTAAAGAAAACCTGTTAAAAAAAATCCGGATTGACAAACTGGCCAATGAGGTAATTGCAAGTATCGGCCCTCCGGACAGTTATGAAAAAGTAGACAAACAGGCCGTGCGCGACTTTCTTGAAATGGGTCCTTATGAGGCTCATAAAGAGAGAGATCTGGAGCTTTATATCAAAAAAAACGGTCCGGAAGACAAAAAACAGATACTCGTTTTGGACAATGACCTGCCCATATATCACACGGACATATCTGATGTGGTTCTCAGAAAGAGTCCCACACTAAAAGAGATGGTAAATATCAAAAATATCATCAAGATCTTAAGCGACAGCAAGGTGGTTAAAAGCAAAAAAGAAGAATCCGTGAGAATTATTCAAAATGAATGCATTCAACAGCTTGATCTTGATTATACCGAGTCTGATATCGACCAAATCAAAAATGATGGAAAAGTGGCATTGGAGATGCGAGACACCAAAGGGATATTGGAAATTCTGGAAATTTTTGCAGAGATTCTGAAACTTTCCCCGCCTCCGAAAGCTTTCAAAATGGACGATTTTCAAATGCTGGGAAAAGTTGCCAAAGATCATAAGGGTGAAACATTTTATGGACCCATTGTCCTTTTTAATCCTTACCACAATGAACTTAAACTGATCGATAAAAAAACCGGAAGCTACGACAAAGGCGGTATAGAAATTATTCATCAAATTGCCGTGGGCAATGAAAAGGCAAGCATGGAAAACTCCGAAGTCTTCGATTATTTAAAAGACGAGGTTATGAAAATTAAAAGCGAGCAGTTTCCAGAGCCTGACGATTCATGAGTAAGGACGATTTTTTGGGAAGTTTCAGAGTAAAGGTGCTCCCTTTACCCGGAGAGCTGATCACCTCCACTATTCCGTTATGAGCCTGAACAATATGCTTCACAATGGCCAAACCCAGACCGGTGCCCCCCAGTTTTCGGCTTCTCGCCTTGTCCACCCGGTAAAAGCGTTCAAAGAGCCTTGGAAGATGCTCTTTTTCAATACCGATACCTTGATCGGAAATACTAACATGAACCTCTGACCCTTTTTCTATTCCCCGGACTTCAATACTGCTGTTTTGCTCACTGTATTTGATTGCATTATCAAGCAAGTTAACAACTGCTTGTTCAATAAGAGGAGACTCCATTTCCACGGACAAAGAATCTTCACATTGGAAATCGATTCGAATGTTTTTCTCACCGGCCCTGCTCTCCAATATTTGGATAGCAGTTCGCAGCACATCCGCAACAGGGGTGTTTGCCATGACTATTTCTTTTCTCACCCCATCACGCTCGATCCGGGACAGTTTGAGAAGGTCTTCGATAATGGCCACCAGGCGTTGTACATGTCTATCAATAATAAACAGGAACCGGCGAAGATTTTCCGGTATATCTTCCGATTCCATAAGCAGTGTCTCCACAAAGCCCTGAATGGCTGTCAATGGGGTTTTGATTTCGTGGGACACGTTTGCCACAAAATCTCTTCTCATATTTTCCAGGTGCCTGAGCCGTGTTACATCGTTTAAAACCACAAGGATTCCTATTCTTTCCTCTTTTGAATCCAATAAAGGGGTACTGTGAACATTTAAAACCCGTTCCGTATCCTGGTAAAGCACAATATCGCACTCTAAACCGTCACCATTCTTAAGCGCATTTTTCGTGAATTTTTGAAGTTGCGGGTTCCTGATGGTTTCCTGTATACTTCTGTTTTCCATCTCCCATGGATCTTTATTGAACATGGCCGCTGCCGCCTGATTGATACTCAGGATACGCTCTTCAAGATCAAATGCAATAACCCCCTCTTTCATGCTGGTGAGTACAGCTTCCAACTCGTTACGGTGGCTGATAACGCTTTTTATTCTTTCATCAAGATGGTTGGCCATTTGGTTCATGGCAATCGCCAGGCTTGCCATTTCTTCCGCCCCTGGAATTTCCAGGCGGTGATTTAGTTCACCCTTTGCAAAAAGCTCCGCACCTTGCTTCATTCTCTCCAGTGGTAAACTGAGCCGTCGGGAAACCCAGAAGCTGATACCGGCAGCCAGAAAAGCGACCAAAACCCCGACCCATACAATTCTGTAGTGTATTGATTCAAATATTTTATCTATCACCGTCAGGGATATGGCCGCTCGAACCACCGCAAAAATTTCTTCCTCTTTTTCTACAGGGACAGCCACATATAACATCCGCTCGTACAAAGTCGCGCTATGTCGCACAGAATGACCGGTATTTCCCCTCATGGCGATCAATATTTCAGGACGATCCCCGTGATTTTCCATTTTATGAGAATCTCTTTGCGTATCTCCTGCCACAATACCAGAAGAAAGCACCACGGTAATACGAATATCTGAATAGGAATTGGCTCCAATATTTCGACAAAACGCATCAATTTCCTGTATATTTTCCACAGAAATAAACGTATCGAATATTTCTCTGAACAAAACCGCCCGGGCCTCCAATTCATTTATTTTTTGCTGAAGAAAAAAATCTTTGAGGGTTATTGAGAAATACCAACTTACGGTGAGTATGGCCAAGAGGATAATAAACAGGTAAGAAGGATAGAGCTGCCACAAAAGCCTTACAGGATATCTTTTCATTTTTTTAAAGTTCAGGACCTTTCCTTAAAACGATAACCAACCCCCCGGACGGTTTGGATATATTTTCCAGCTTCGCCCATTTTTTTTCTCAATCCCACAATTTGAACATCCACACTGCGATCAGTCACGGCATAATTATCCCCCTTTGCAGCATCGACAATTTGAGATCTAGTAAAAACCCAGCCGGGACGCTTTGCCAGGAAATAAAGAACCTGAAATTCCGTAAAGGTTAAATCCACAAATTTTCCGTCAATCCATACCTCGCGACGCTGAGTGTCAATCACCACCCCATGAAGTCGAACTGTTGCATTTGCATTGGTGGTTTCATCCGATTTTCTTCGCAAAACAGCCCGCATACGGGCAATGAGCACCTTTGGGCTGAATGGTTTGGTCACATAATCATCTGCCCCCAGCTCAAGTCCTGATACAATATCAGTCTCATCCCCTTTTGCGGATAGCATGATAATCGGTATTAGTTTTGTCTTATCTTTAGATTTTAAATACCTTGTCACCTCTAAACCATCGATGCCCGGAAGCATCAAATCCAGGATAATCAAATCGGGTATTTCCAGTGTGGCGATTTCAAGCGATCTTTCCCCTTTATCTGCTGTGAGCACCCTATATCCTTCACGGACTAAATTAACCTTTAACAGCTCCAGGATATCTTCTTCATCATCAACCACAAGAATCTTTTCTTTACCCATTCAGTGCGACCTTTTTTTATTAATCCAAGCGATTTTGGCGGGAACCATTCTTTACACCATCACTATAGGTTTTGGACTTGAAATAATCAATAATTTTATATAAATTGGCTTTTATGGGATATGTTTTTGATTTTAATGATGCTACGTTCTGCGAAAGATGGTTTTCACACTCACAAAACCGTCATATGGCAGAAATGCAATATCAGCTGATGCTAAGAATGCTGGAAACGAATCCCGGCGAATCCATCCTTGATATCGGTTGCGGTATCGGTTACGCACTGGCTTTTTGTCGCGAGCAAGGACTTCAAGCCACAGGCATTGATCCATCGCCTTATATGTTGGATATCGCCGAGAAAATACTCGGAAACCGGGCCGAGCTTCATCGCGGAAAAGCAGAAGCCCTTCCTTTTGATGATAATTCATTCAATTATGCAAGTTTGATAACATGTCTTGAGTTTGTCGACGATCCCCGAAGGGCATTGGAAGAAACCTGCCGCGTGGCCAAAGACAGGATTTTTGTCGGTATCATCAACCGGTATGCCGTAAGCAGGATTAAAATCCGAAACAAAGGACTTTTTACCGAAACAGTTTATAATCACGCCCGTTTTTACAGTCTGTGGGATTTAAAAAAAATAATATTCGATATACTTGGGGATATCCCCTTTCAATGGCAGAACATTCCGCTACTTCCATTGGCTACAGGCAAAATCGGGAAAAAAATGGCCAATCTACAACTGACTCAAAAACTCCCCTTTGGAACCTACATCGGAATAACCGCCACTCTTATACCCCGCTTCCGAACTCGCCCACTGGAACTGAAAATTTATCCGGAATGCAATAAAGGGGTTGTTCCTGGCTTGACCTATGACAAAATGCCCTATGCAGCAAGTCCCCCATTGTAAAGGGGTTTTTAACAAACCTCTCAAATCCACCCTGTCCCCCCCTTTTTCAAAGCTGGTCTTTACCCACACATGACACAGCGGGCCTATTTTGGGGTTGGTATCAGCATCGAGGTTA
>SKZT01000253.1 GCA_007127235.1 Desulfobacteraceae bacterium | reverse complement strand
TGCTTTCTGCTGTTTTTGTCCGCCCGAAAAGACTTCTGTCAGGGTGCGGCCCTTATGAAGTGTTTCTTCAAATTCATCTTCGGGCTTCGAATCATATACAATGCCTCCGCCTACCGAAAAATAGATTCTGTTGCGGCAACTGACAGCCGTACGAATAGCGATGGAAAGGTCCATGGTGTCATGAAAACTGATATATCCGATGGAACCGGTATAAATATGGCGTCTGCATGGCTCAAGTTCATCAATGATTTCCATGGACCGGATTTTCGGACAACCCGTAATGGAACCACCGGGAAATGCAGCACGGATAAGATCAACAGAATCACGGTTATCTTCGAGAATTCCCCGGACTATGGAAATAAGATGATAGACATTCTGGTAGGCCTCCAATCGCTTATGCTCTTTGACATGAATCGAACCGGCCCTGCAAACTTTTCCCATATCGTTTCTGAGCAAATCCACAATCATGGACAGCTCCGCATCATCTTTCCGGCTTTTTAAAAGCTCTGTGCGAAATTTCAAATCTTCCTCGGAAGTCTTTCCACGGGGCCGTGTCCCTTTGATAGGACGAGTCTCCACCTCATTTGCCTGCCTCAAAAGAAAGCGTTCCGGAGACGTGGAAACTATGTGATGATCCCCGGCATTTATGTAAGCAAAAAACGGCGCCGGGTTTTTCTTAAAAAGGTGATTGAACAAGGTGAATGAATTTCCGGAAAATTGCATTTCGAAGCGCTGGGACATGTTCACCTGGTAAACATCCCCTGCTCTGATATATTCAATGATTTTTTCCACAGCTCTCATATAATCCGGCTTTAAAATATTTGAGCGGAGCCCTTCAGGATTAACTGAAAAAGAGCCCAAATCCGGCGGGCTTTTTTTTAAAACCCGATCAAAGACCTCCAAATGTTTTTCAACCCTTTTGGCCTTGCCGGATTTATTGCCGGTAAATTTTCTTTCAGGGATTAAAAGCCTGCAGGTTTTTTGAAACCGGTCATAAACAACCAGCACGGAGTGAGCGTATAAAAGTATATGAGGAAGATTCAGGGTATCGACAGATGTCCGGGGAAGTTTTTCAATATTATCTTTCAGATCATAGGAGAAATATCCCAATAGCCCTGATTGAATGGGATCGGCCTGATGGTTTTTTTCCATATGAAAAGCTTTGAGAATACCCTTGAGGCAATCAAAAGGATCGGCGTTGAAGGAAAGGTTATTTTCATCGATGGTCACATTCAAAACCCGGCCACGGCCACTGAAAACCAACCAGGGATAAACGCCAAGAATATGATACCGGGCACAGTCCAGCTCCCCTCCGCTCATGAGCACCACGGTTCCCGGCAAGTGAGAAAAGCGGCCTGCCAGGTCAATAAAAGGTTCTCTTAAAACCAGCTCCCTGCAATGAACGCCATGGAAGCATCCCGCCATAGACAAAATTTTTTCTAAGATACTTTGCATGCTTGTTCTTCTTGATTTTCCATCATTTTTTCCGGGTTTTTCATGGGACCTGTTTTTAGAAAGTTTTCCACCAGTACAAAACCCTCCTGAGTTAAAAAACTTTCCGGATGAAACTGCACCCCGTGCAAGGGATATTCGGGATGGGACATCCCCATGACAACCCCGTCATCACTTGTAGCCGTAATTTTTAATGGTGTATTTTCAAACTGGACCCTCAAGGAATGGTACCGGGCGGCTAAAAAAGGAACCGGCATGGATTTGAAAATCCCCTCCCCTTCGTGATATACCCAGCTGGTTTTTCCGTGCATGGGAAGCATGGCTCTCACGGTTTTTCCGCCGAAAACTTCATTGATGCATTGCAGTCCGAGACAAACCCCCAGTATCGGAACTTTTTCATGAAAGGCTCTGATGAGCCTAACCGATATTCCCGCATGTGCGGGGTCCTTAGGTCCGGGACTGATCACGATATAGTCGGGTAAATATTCAACTGCCTGCTCGATTGTAATATGGTCACTTCTGCATACCCGGACTGTCAGAGGATACTGCCTGAACATTTGTACCAGGTTAAAGGTAAAAGAATCGTAATTGTCGATGACCAGTAAATTCGGCATCATGCTTAAATCTCCCAAAAAGAAAAAGCCACCCCGCTGAGCCTGGGTGGCCTTATGCCTGACATAACTCAAATAAAAAAATTCGCTTATATCAATTTTGTTTTTTGATACCGCAATTTTTTTCTGGTGTCAACAATTTAGGGAGCCTCACTTCAATTCTAATTTCTTGAATCATCACAGTTTCGATGTTATATTAATTCACAAAGTTCACATTGTGCGAATGAATTCGCACCTACAATTTAAGGAGTTAACCACATGTGCCTTGCTATCCCATCCAGGATTGTGAAGATTGAAAATAAAATGGCCACCATTGATGTGGACGGTGTTAGGCGACAAGCCAGCCTTTTTTTGTTGGAAGATCCCCGTGTGGGGGATTGGGTCATAGTTCATGCGGGTTACGCTATTCACAAAATTGATGAGGCTGCCGCCAGGGAAACTTTGGAGCTTCTTCGGGATGCCGCCTCGATCATGGATCAAACCGGTAAAT
>SKZT01000164.1 GCA_007127235.1 Desulfobacteraceae bacterium | reverse complement strand
GTGTATCCGTCCGGGTGACACTGTGGCCAGGCTGGGCGGGGATGAATTCGTAGTCTTGCTGGAAAGCATTCAGGACGTCCAGGAGGCAGAAAAAGTGGTCAACCGAATACAGTCCATTTTTGAAAAACCCATTGAAATTGAGCAACAGCAGAGCATTCATACCAGCGTAAGTATCGGCCTTCTTATGGGAGCTTTAAACTATGAACGACCTGAAGAGCTTCTCCGGGATGCCGATACGGCTATGTACCATGCTAAAGCTATGGGACGGGGTCAGCATCAAAGATTTGATCCGGATATGCACCACCACGCAGTAGCGCAGCTTCAACTTGAAAATGATCTGCGCAGATCTGTTGAAGCAAATGAATTCATCATCTATTATCAACCGATCGTCTCTCTTTCGACCGGCCTGATAACGTCCCTTGAAGCCCTGCTTCGCTGGCAGCATCCCAAAAAAGGTCTTTTGTATCCTGACGATTTTATCTGGCTGGCCGAAGACACCGGGTTAATTGTTCAGATCGGAGAATGGGTACTGCGCAGTGTCTGCCACCAGATAAGAGCCTGGGAAATAGCTGGATTCGAGGGGTTCAGAGTCGCAGTGAATATATCCGCCCGTCAATTGGTTAGTGAAAATTTTGTTAGTTCACTGGTGCATATACTCAATGAAACCCATATCAATCCTGATAAGCTGGAACTGGAAATCACCGAATCCATGGTAATGCAAAATTTTGACATTGCCAGAGGCATGCTTGACCGTTTGCGTGGATTGGGGGTGGAAATATCCCTGGATGATTTCGGTACCGGATATTCTTCGTTGAGTTACCTGAAAAATTTTCCGGTAAACAGGCTAAAAATTGACCGATCTTTTATTGAGCAGGGAGAATCCAGTAAGGAAAATCAAGATCTGGTAAAAGCCATTATTACTTTGGCCCATAACATTGCTCTGGATGTGGTGGCTGAGGGCATAGAAACACAAGATCAGCTGGATTGGCTCAAAAAAATGAGCTGCCAGATGGGGCAGGGGTATTTATTTGCCAAACCATTGAATGTCAAAGACGTTGAAAAACTGTTGGTATCAAAAAAGAATTTTAATAATTAGTGCCTGCCCGAAAACTCCTCTCCCTCTGGGAGGGGCTGGGAGAGGCGAACAATTACCAGTGTTCTGATGTGGTTAATTAAGGGGAGACGATACGTTTCGGTTGAAACAGCCAGATCAGTGATAGGAGAATCGGGGTTTCGAATTTGTTGTATTTCCGATGCCGTCAAATTGGCCTTATATGCCAGTAAAAATCCATTGTGTGCAAGAAGGGGATAAGCTATTTGCACAAATGTCTTCAGATCTCCCAGAGCACGGCAGGTAATGACATCAAAGTAATGGGCATAATCCGGATTCTTAACAAGATCTTCTGCCCGGCAATGGAGTGCCGAAATATCGGTAAGTTTCAGACGCCGGATCAGGTGCTGTAAAAAAGCAGCCTTTTTTCTTGATGCTTCAATTAACATAACAGAATTTGAAGGAAGCATCGTTTTCAGGGGAATTCCGGGAAAACCCGCTCCGGAGCCGATGTCCAGGAGTTTTGAACCAGGTGGTATCAAAGGAGCGGCTGCAATTGAATCCAGGAAATGTTTCACGGCAATTTCAAAAGGATCGGTGATGGCTGTCAGGTTGGTTTTGCGATTCCATAAAAGAAGTTCCTCTCTGTGAATTTCAAAAAGTTCTGCCTGTCGTGTATTCACATGAATACCCAGAGCTTGTGCACCATCCTGAATAAGTTTCTTCCATTTTAAAAGACCACTTTTTCCCACTTGCAAACCTTCTCTTTTGTAAACCCTTTAGCCAGCCAATTTGATGCTTCTTTAACAAAATAGTCCTGATGGGCTTTATCGCTCATTCGATGATCGCCGCTTTTTTGGATGATCAGTTTTTTCGGATGGCTGACTTTTTTATATATTTTTTGAGCCTCTGAAACAGGAACTACATCATCACGATCCCCATGAACGATGAGAATGTTTTGGATATCGCACAAAATCTGTTCGTTATCAAACGTCAGATTTTCAAAAATAGTTTGCGGATATTCTGTGGCTAACCCGGATTTGTCTATGGCGGAAAATATACACCGGCTGCTGCTCGGGGCAGCAAAAGTGACCAGTGATTCTGGTTGTGTCCTGGATGAAACGGCACATACAACGGAACCTCCAAAGCTGCTTCCGAAAAGGGCGATTTCATTTGCCGTGTCCGATCTTTTCCGGATCGTCTCACAAGCCTTTAAAAGATCATTGCATCGGCCCCTGAAAGAGACTTGTTCCGATATTTCCCCCTCGCTTTGTCCGCATCCCCTATGATCAAACCGGAAAAAAGCCATGCCGAGTAAATTGCAGGCCTTGGCAAGCGCTATCTGTTTGGGTGATTCTTGTGTGGAAAACAATCCGTGGGAACCAATAACCACTGGCGGGTTTTTTACTGACGGCAGATGAAGGTTGCCCTTTATCCGGTATCCGCCGCTAAAAAACTCCAGTTCTATGCAAGTCGAATCCGATAATGTCATAAGCGTTATCCT
>SKZT01000254.1 GCA_007127235.1 Desulfobacteraceae bacterium | reverse complement strand
TTTTTGAGGTAGGTGTAATCATTGCCACACGGCGGAAGGGCATCCTCCACCAGGCACTACAGGTAGCACGCTGGATCTTTTCCAGTGGGTCTGCCAAGCAGGGCGACGCTATTGCTCAATCCACATTGCACGGCCTGCGCTACCTGATCGAAGAATTGGATTATAACCGTGACCATGATGAGAAAGATGAGGTAGATATCCCATTGCTTAGGTGGGGTTGCGCCCACTTGGCCCTTGCAATGTCGGCGTCTGTACATGAAACTGATCCCACGGTGAAAAGATGGGCGGAAGTAGCTATGAAAGATCCCCTTCCTGAAGTTCGTCATGCTGAAAGGCCTGCATCGGCTTGCACAAATGAAGGCAAGTCGTTTGCTTCATAATCCATAAGTTCTCTTGTCGAGTTAAAGCCAGACCGAAAGAAGGATCGAAAGATTCTAAAGGATAACAGCGTTGCTGATGATTTTATTGTCACTTTCCAAAGCTGCATTTAAAAAGCGGCTTGGTTTTCCGAAGCAGGTAACAAGAACTTCCTTTTTGGCGCGGGTGGCAGCCACATAGAGCAAGGCCCGTTCATTGATTTCGGATTCCACCTTGACCGTCGGATCTGATGATATCGTTTCAACTTTTTCAAAGGGGACATTACAACTTTATGACGGTAAATTCTTTGATGAGCGTCTCCGACAATAAACAAATCATTTTTTTGATCAGCTTTTGGAATCATCTGCCGGATGAGCTTAAATGCCTCACGGATTTCATACCTTTGATATCGTTCCATTCCGTTCTGGAAAATCCCACACCGGTAAGACCCTTGGAGCAGGTGAATACTATACGACCATTTTGATCAAAATAGGTATCGTTTTCATTTTGCCGTAGCACGGGAAACTGGACCTGGTAAATGGTCTTTAACTCGTCTATGGTGAGACCCAAAGCCATGGCTGCCAGAACGTCGATTTCCACCAGAGCCTGACGACGCGCATAATCGGTGCGCAATGCACAGTTGCACTGCCAGTGAGGGGTGAGGTTTGTGAAAAATAAGTTGGGAAGACGGGGGTCGGGTTTGGTCCCGGTGTCTTTACTAAACTCTTTTTGAAAGCATTCCTGCCAGAGGTCAGCGTAGTGGGTTGTAATACATAAAAGTGCCATAATCCTTAAACACATTGCAGGAGATAAGGTACATGGCAAAAAATAATGCCCCCAAAAAAAAATTTAAAAAAATACTCATAAATTACTGGCTTTTTATCATAAGACAAATTATAATGGTCATGAAAATCATTAAATCATTACCAAGGAGGTTTTCATGACACAATTAAAGAATCTGATCAATGCAGATGGCATTTTAGAACTAACCCCACAAATTAAGAAATTTTTAAACCAAACCAGGAATGCCCTGAATGGTGCCGAAAAAAGGCTTTTTATGGCAAGAACGGTTGATTTGTTGGGAAAAGGAGGACAACGCCAAGCCGAACGGGAACTTGGCTGGAACCGAAAGCTGATACGCAAAGGTTTCAAGAAAATGAGAACTGGTATTGTTTGTATCGATAATTTTCAATCTCGTGGAAGGCAACCTACAGAGCATCATTTACCAAATTTTCTGGCGGATATTACAGAAATTGTCAAACCTTTTTGCCAAACCGATCCGACATTTATCAGTACAAACCTTTATTCTCCAATAACAGCAGCAGAGGTGAGGACTCGACTTATTGAGCAAAAAGGCTATTTGGACGAACAATTGCCAACACGCAGGACAATTTCAACCAAATTAGACGATTTGAATTTCAAATTGAGAAAAGTTGCAAAGTGTAAGCCCAAAAAGAAAATACCTGAAACAGATGCAATTTTTAAAAACCTTCATCATGTCAATAAAGTAGCCGATGAAATGCAAGGGGTGCTCCGCCTTTCAATAGATACAAAGGCCACTATTGACATTGGTCCCTTTTCAAGAAACGGCCGATGCAGAACCAACAACAAATCATGCGATCATGATTTTGAGCCGGAATATCATTTAAAAACCTTTGGAATTCATTTGCCAGAGCCGGATGAAAATTATTTCTTTTTTACTCTGAGCAATGTGACTGCAGATTTTATGATAGATTGCCTTGAAGATATTTGGCCCGAATTACAGCAGCGTTTCAACCCTCATACCATTGTAATAAACGGAGACAATGGACCGGAAAACAACAGCCATCGTAGACAATTTATTAACAGACTGGTTGGTTTCGCCTTATCCAAACAAGTTAGTGTTGAACTTGCATATTATCCTCCCTATCACAGCAAATACAATCCAATTGAAAGAGTATGGGGTGTTTTGGAAAATCATTGGAACGGCGAAATTTTAGACAGTATTGAAAAAACAATTGGGTTTGCAAAAACGATGAAATGGAATGGAAAGAATCCCATTGTCAAATAATTAGTTAAAGGCGTATACGAAAAAGGAGTTAGGCTGGCCCAAAAAGCAATGAGCCAGTTGGAAAAAATGATTAATCGAATTGCTGGTATTGAGAAATGGGCAGTAGAAATTCCATGTTATCTTTGATAAATTTTGGGGGCATTATTATTTTCCATGTCCCTAA
>SKZT01000230.1 GCA_007127235.1 Desulfobacteraceae bacterium | reverse complement strand
TGGTGGTGGTGGTGGTGGTGGTGATCCCTCTTTTGTTGAAGTGCCTGTAGACGATTATCGTTCTATCAGGCGTGCAATATTAGACCTGTCAGAGTTTGAAAAAAAATCCATCAGAAATTATGTTAGCGCAAGTGCCTTTATTGCCGCTGCTCTGGGTTCGCCGTAAAAAAACAGGATCGACATGCTCTATGATATCGGCATCCACATCCAGAAAGCTCCTCTTGTTTTCGATGGGAATCAGGGCGCGTTTGGCACCGTTATCTTTGGCCACCTGCAGGGGTTCGACCAGCGAGCGGCCCGGTTTGATATTGCCCTGAATACTCATGTCACCTAAAATCAGGTTTGCGGCTGTTACCGGGTTTTTCCGGATAGCTGAAAAGATAGCCACAAAAAAGGCCACGCCCAGATCGCCCTCCACTTTGCACCAATCCTGCCAGATCCAGTTTCAGGATTAAATCCGGAAGCTCCAACCCTGATAGGTCTTCAATCGTTTTAAAAACAGGGCCCCACAAATCAGCTTCATTGATCCAGTCATGCCATTTTTGGTTAAACCGATCTTCGATTTCAGGCGGTAAATCCCAAAGGGTATAAACACTTGGACGGGGATAAATTTCTTTGCATCTTTGTGCGGCAACGGTAAAGGCGATTCTGGCTTGTGCAAAATAGTGTGTTTTTGGAAGCCCCCGGCTCAAAGCAAGAGTCCCGTATCGCCCTAAAACGGCCTGGGTGTTCCACCACCTGGCGCCATCCATCTCACCGAATCGGGCCACGCAAAGTCTTAATTTAAAAAGGATTTCTAATTGTATGTTTTTCATTAAGTACCTAATAAATCCAGAATCCAATTTTACTGCCTATATCATTTTTTTCTTGCTTAGAGAACATTAAAGAAATTTTTTTACCATATGCTTTTTAACTAATGATAATCTAATCCATTAATAGCAACTGGTTCCCAGCAAAACTGCTTGCTGAAACATTTCTTCCACGATTAACTTGTTTACGTGCATTAACCTTTAAACAAAAGATGAATATTTTGCCCCAAAATTTTAATCAAAGTACTTACTTTTATTGACGTGCCATAGGCCAAGGTATTTTTTTCATGTAAACGGATGCTGGTACTTTGCAAAAGAATGAGCTAAAAGGAGGCTAACATGGGGATTTTGCAGGAATGCCCTAAATAGATTGAGAAAAAAACTGTTGACCAAATTTCAAAATGTTGACCAAAGCGTTGACCAACACAAATAAAGCCCCTCCGAAACGAAGGGGCTTTTTTTATAACTCACTGATTTTATAGATGGTGCCGAAGGGGAGACTTGAACTCCCATGAGGAAACCCTCACTAGACCCTGAACCTAGCGCGTCTACCAGTTCCGCCACTTCGGCAAAAATCAAGCAAACAATTTACGATTGATTTCTCAATCGAAATGTTTTATTTATATGGTTTTAGAAACGTTGTCAAGACAAATTAATCCGAGCAGGGCCATATGCAAATATTTGAAAATTTGGAAACCATAGCAAGTCCTTTTAAAAATGCGGTAGTGACTATCGGCAATTTCGACGGTGTTCATATCGGGCACCAAGCGTTGTTCCATGAGGTAATCAAAATAGCTGATAAAATGGACGGCACAAGCGTAGCCATGACCTTCGAGCCCCATCCATTGAGAGTATTAACCAAAAACAACCATCCACCCTTGATTACTTTATACGAACAAAAATTAGAATTAATTGAAAAATCCGGTCTCGATGTGCTGATATGTGTACCATTCACCAGAGAATTTGCTGCTGTTTCAGCTACATCTTTCATAAGAGATATTCTTATGGATCGTATCGGCATGAAAGCTGTCGTGGTTGGTAAAGATTATACTTTTGGTAAAAATCGGGAAGGCAACCTGGATCTTTTAAAACAATTAGGTGATCAATACGGTTTCGAAGTGTTTGTTCTTGACTGGATTAGAGGGGCTAATACCGTTGAATCCCGAAGCAGCAGTACCATTATCAGGGAACTTGTCATGGAAGGTCAGATGGAAAAGGCGGAAAAGTTGCTCGGCAGAAATTATCAGATACGCGGAACTGTCATTTCCGGGCGAAATCGAGGTGGAAAAACTTTGGGATTTCCGACAGCCAATATCAAGCTGTACGACGAATTATGTCCCAAAACCGGGGTATATGCCGTTACCGTTGAACTTGAAGATGGCCGAAAGCTCAAGGGTGTGGCCAACATCGGGTATAGCCCGACTTTTAATGACCATGTTTTTACCGTAGAAGTCCACATTCTCGATTTCAATGAAAGCATTTACAACCAGAAGATTCGTGTCAATTTTATTCACAGAATCAGAGATGAGAAAAAATTCTCCGATATTTCGGAACTTTCTGCGCAGATTAAAAAGGATGTGAAAACCGCGCAAAATATTCTTTCTCTATAAATGAAAAAAACAAAGAGGTTAAAATGTCGTTGCTCGACATCGTTACATATCCGGATGAATTTTTATTAAAACCCACAAAATCAGTGGAAAATATTGATGAAGATCTTCAGCAGTTCATCGACAGCATGGCTGAAACCATGTATGCAGCCAATGGGATAGG
>SKZT01000291.1 GCA_007127235.1 Desulfobacteraceae bacterium | reverse complement strand
GTTTTTTTCGGTAGTGCCATCAACAATTTCGGGGTAAAAGAATTATTGGATACTTTTGTGGAGATTGCTCCCTGCCCTCTGCCAAGATTGACCAACACCCGGCTGGTACGCCCTGAAGAAAATGCTTTTTCCGGCTTTGTTTTCAAGATTCAGGCCAACATGGATCCGGCGCATCGTGATCGTATCGCCTTTCTTCGCGTTTGTTCGGGGTGTTTTCAACGGGGGATGCGTGTGCGTCATCACCGCGTGGGAAAAGATATTATTATTGCCAATCCGATTATTTTCATGGCCCAGGACCGGACGGTTGCGGAAGAGGCCTGGCCCGGTGATATCATTGGAATCCATAATCACGGTACCATCAGAATCGGTGACACTTTTTCAGACAAAGAGCCCCTTAATTTTAGCGGAATTCCGAGTTTTGCTCCTGAGCTGTTTCGCCGTGTGCAGCTGAAATCACCTCTTAAATCCAAACAATTGCATAAAGGCTTGACGCAATTGGTGGAAGAAGGGGCGATACAATTGTTCCGTCCGCTTTTAGGAAATGAATTCATCCTGGGTGCAGTGGGTGTGTTGCAGTTCGAGGTGACCATGGCGCGACTCGCCGCGGAGTACGGCGTAGAAGCAGTTTATGACCGGGTCGACTATGCCACTGCTCGTTGGGTGAACTGCGATGATAAAAAACTTCTGGCAGCCTTTGAGAAGGAAAACAGGGCCAACCTGGCGCTGGATGCAGAAAAAAACCTGGCTTATCTGGCCGAAAGCCAGTGGCGCCTCAATTTTGTGGCAGAGCAATGGCCGGAGATTAGCTTTATGACAACAAAAGAAATCCAATGAGTTTAATACACATTTTGTTCTATTTTTTTTGTTCCTCGGCAAGTTTATTTAAATAATTTCTAAACCATTCAGGGTTTGCAAGAAGGATATAAATTAAAAAAACTTCGGTGAGGGGAAGTAAAAAACCGACAAAATGTAGAATTATTATAGCCACAGAAATAATAAGCCGAACATAAATGCTCATTTTAAAACCTTTCTTCTAACAAACAATCATTTTCATGCCAACATGGATAAACAAGCCTTGATAAAAGCGGGAAGATCACTAGGATTGCGGCTGGATACCAGGTTGCCGTCAATGACGACCTCCTTGTCCAAAAATTCAGCGCCGGCATTTTTAATATCCTGGATGATTGATTTCCAACCGGTTACGGTTCTTCCCCTGAGCACATCGGCCGAAATCAACAGCTGAGGTCCGTGGCAGATAGCAAAAATCGGTTTTCCGGATTCCATGAATTTTTTTGTAAACGCCACCGCTTCGTCATGGGCCCGTAGTTTATCCGGGGAAAACCCTCCGGGGATAAGCAGTGCGTCAAAATTTTCCACAGAGACATCTTTGATGGCCTTATGGATCCGCACCGGAGTCTGATCCTTTTTCCCTGTTACGGTACGGTCCTTTTCCAAACCTATATGAACCAGGTCATGCCCTTTGTTTTGAAATGCCTCGGCCGGCTGAGTATATTCCGAATCTTCAAACATATCATCGATAATTACAGCAATACGACTCATGATAATTTCCTCCTTTGATTATATTTTAAATAATTACTGGTTATAACGAATTTGGGGATGATTGGTTGCTATAGTACACTGTGGCGTAAATCTGTAGGGGCGGGTTCCAAACCCGCCCTCGTTCCAGATTCCCAGAGTTTTGTATTGTACCACATATATTAAATGCTTTCAAAGCTCCTTCAACAAATCACCCCTCACCCCCAAATCCGTTACAATCAGAATAATAAAATCTATCTTGTATTTTCGAGGTTAATTCACTGTATTTTTTTCTCCTGTGTGGAAATCTGATATTTCTTTTAAAATTGAAACCGTCATTTTCCTGAATTTAGCAGAAGCCTTTTTTATAAAGTCGCTGTCGCCTTTTCGCAGTGTTTTAAAAAAATCGCGGATAATGCGCCTTTTTTCCTTATCCCAGTTGGTGGTGAGTTGAGGGGTAATATCGATATCTCCGAAAGCCCCTTCTTTGGGGGTATCTCGACGGCTGTGGGCCCAGTTAATGACGTGGGAAAAATAAACAAGGAACCGGTCAGTCAAAACATAAAGAAGCTGGTCGTTTTCCACCGGCCCAACCACAATTTTAACACCCCCCAAAGGAATTCCTTTTATCTTTGTACTCGCAATTTTTTTTGTGCCGGCTGCAGCCGATCCAGCGCCCAGAATTGTTCCCATTGCCGTAAAAACCCCTAGAGTGATCCCTCCCAGGACCAGGTCCACCTGGGCACCGATGCCGGCACCGATGCCGGCCCCAGCCAGTGTGAGTTGCCGCCGGGTCAGGCCAAGAAACTGCCATGTTTTTTTATTGAACAGATCGTTCTTTAGAATTGATTGCGGGGGAAGTTCATAAGAAAAAATATTATGCTTGAATCGTTTTTTTATTCTCCGGTGCGCCTCCTTTTCAAATTCCGCTATACGGTTTTGATAAGCTTGGGACAATTGCTCGAGGATCGTTTCAATTTCATTTTCGTTCCTGCAGATTTTTTCTTCTTTATGCCCGATAACTGTTTGGAGAACTTGTTCAATGATCGCCGCTGTTTC
>SKZT01000188.1 GCA_007127235.1 Desulfobacteraceae bacterium | reverse complement strand
GAAATATCCAAAGAGGCCTATCTGAAGCTGATTCAAAACGCTGACCGGATACCCGTTCTGGTTAAACAGGCATTAGGGAGGAACGAATAATGTACGGATGGGTAGGAAATATTCTGATAATCGATTTGACAAGCGGTGATGTAACTACCGAGTCCACAGAATCCTATGTTGAAAATTATCTGGGTGGAAGGGGACTGGGGGTACGTCTGATATATGATCATTATAAACCGGGAACGGATGCTTTTGACCCCTCGAATCCTCTGATTTTCAATACCGGTCCACTTTCCGGAACTGCCCTGGCCGGCTCCGGACGTGTGGATGTAACCGCATTATCTCCCATGAGCCAGCTTCGGGCCAAATCCAATTTCGGAGCTTATTGGGGTCCTGAACTCAAATTTGCGGGATACGATTCGGTGATGATTCGTGGTAAGGCCTCCAGCCCATGTTACATCTGGATCAAAGACGACAAGGTCGAAATCCGGGACGCAGAACATATCTGGGGAAAAGATACATTCGAAACACAAAAAGCCATTCAGGAAGAATTGGGAGATCCGGAAATCAAGTCTGTCTGTATTGGTCCGGCAGGGGAGAAACTGGTTCGCTTTGCCTGTATTCTGACTGAAACCGGCGATGCAGCGGGTCGAACCGGCATGGGGGCGGTCATGGGTTCTAAAAACCTGAAGGCCATTGCGGTTCGGGGTTCCGGGGGTATTCGTGTGGCCAGGCCAAAGGAATTTTTGGACTTGTCCATCAAAATAAACAACGAAATCCGCGAGCATCCTGCTTACAAAGAATTGTCTGTGTTTGGTGTCGCCCGCGGTGTTCACATGATGTATCAACTGAGCTTTTTTCCCGTGGGTTATTTTGAAGATGTTTGCTAGGATGACATTTTGGAGGGTTACAGCGGTGCGGATTATGTTGAAAATAATCAGGTTAAAAATATGGGGTGTTTCTGTTGCCCCAACCGCTGCATGAATTTTTTCTCCAAACCCGGGATCGGTAAAGGCCTCACCTCATGCGAACCTTTTAGCGGTTTTACAGGCGCTGTCTGGAATCTGGATATGGACACATTTCTGGAAGCCACGCTTATGGTCAACAAACTGGGCCTGGACTGCACTGAGACGTCTGCTGCCATCAGTCTTCTTATGGAACTTTACCATGACAAGATCATCACGGAAAAAGAAACCGATGGTATTGCCATGGAAAGAGGAAGTAAAGAGGCTATCCTGGGTACAATCCGTAAAATTGCCCACCGTGAGGGCTACGGAGACCTGCTTGCCGAAGGTCCGAAAGTCTTTGCCGAAAAGATCGGACCCGATGCTTTGGAAAAAGTGGATATTGTCAAAGGCCTTGCTCCTCATGCTTATGAATTCAGAGCCTATAAGGGCACAGGACTTATGCAGGCGGTCGGACATCGGGGAGATCCGCTTCCTCTTCGGGGAAGTCTTCTTGAAGTCGACTGGAATCATGCTCCGGACTGGTTTCAGCAAGTCGCACAGGAGCAATTCGGAGATGCCGAAGCTGCCATACCCACCTCATACAAAGGAAAAGCTTTTTCAACCATACTTTCCGAACATATGGAACGGGTGGCAGACAATCTGGGGATTTGTAAATGGCTCTATGGGCTATTTATTTATTATGATGTCAATATGGCCACGGAGGTTTTCAACCTGGTTACGGGAAAAGACTGGGATGTTCCCAGGCTGTTGAAAATTTCGGAACGGGTTCGAAACCTCGAACGTATGTTCGATGTTCGCCAGGGCTTGACCAGAAAAGATGACAGTCTTCCTAAGAAATTTTTCGAAGAACCATTGAAAAAAGGCAAATTTGAAGGGGAAGTACTTGACAGAGACAAGTTCGAAGCAATGAAAGACGAATATTATACACTCCGGGGATGGGATAAAGAAACGGGAATTCCCACCCGGGAAAAACTCGAAGAACTCGATTTGAAAGATGTCGCTGACGAAGTTTTGAAAGCCTGATTGGGCAGCGCCCTATCAATAAATAGAGGAATAGATATGAGTGTAATTTGTTTGTGGAAATGACCTGAAAATCCATGAGAACGGAGTGCGAAAGTTGTACTTTCGCCTGACCGGCTGCAAGCCGTTTCACCTGAAAAACAAATATACAAAAACCAGAAGCGGGTTTATTTGACCATGCTATTGGCAAGCCCATCGGCTTGTTCGAATGTTACAACGGGATATCTTGCTTTACCATGGCCAGAGCCTGCTTGTAGGCCTGGCCACGCTCCTTGTAATCCGCAGGTTGCCTGGTCAAGTCACCCTCCCAGATAATCAAATATCTTTGCATTTTTATTCTCCTTTTTTGTTATACCCCTTTCACCATGATCGCTCATGCCGGGATTCTCGCTTCCGAATTTTTTAGCATGGGCAGATAAACAGTCCTTTGTTCAGGGTACAACTCTATATTGTTCTGTTTGCATAAGTCTAAAAGTATTGTTATTTTAATCACGCTCCTGGACGGCCTCCATTTTTATATATTTCCAAACTGGGACAGTGGTTCTGTCGTCATAACCCATTAGCAGACACGGTACAAATTCAGGTTTCCTGAAGGAAAACCCTGTTAAATTCCTTAG
>SKZT01000165.1 GCA_007127235.1 Desulfobacteraceae bacterium | reverse complement strand
TTTGTGGCCGGTGCCGATATCCGGGAAATATCCGAGTGTAATGCCTTAAGTGCCAAGCTTTTCGCTGAAAAGGGGCAGCGTGTCATCGGAAAACTTCAGCATCTTTCAATTCCGGTAATTGCGGCGGTCAATGGATATGCTTTGGGTGGTGGAAGTGAAATCATTTTGGCGTGTGATTTTGCCTATGCTTCAGATACAGCCATGCTGGGGCTTCCGGAGATAACCCTGGGCATTATCCCGGGTTTTGGAGGTACGCAACGGCTGCCCAGATTAATCGGAACCGCACGGGCCAAGGAAATGATTTACACCGGTGAGATGATTTCCGCATCCAAAGCTTATGAATATGGAATTGTCAATAAAATTTGCTCACCGGAATCTCTCATGAGTGAAGTGAATAAAACAGCCCAAAAAATTGCAGACAAAGGCAGAGTATCTGTCAGGGCTGCCAAGGAGGTAATTAATAATGGCATAAACGCCGGTCTGGAAACCGGTATGGCTATGGAAGCCCATGCATTTGCAATCTGCATGGTCAGTGAAGATGCCAAAGAAGGTACCGCGGCGTTTCTGGCAAAACGACAGCCGGTTTTCAAAGGAGGACTTTTTTCTTGACATGTTTTTGATCATCCGATATAAACTTTTTCCACATTTTGGTAAAGATAAGGATATAATTTTAATTAATATTTTAGAAAATTTAAAGGAATACACAAAATGAAATTTCGGCTGGTCTTCGCCTGCTTTTTTCGATTTTTTGGTGGCTTTCCCTTTAGAAGGTCTACCCATGTGCAGGCAAGATTAGGAAAGCTGAATTAATCATAAAAAAATCAGCAGCCATGGGTAGACAAAAAACTTGTAAAAATCCCATGGTATCAACTTAAAGGCTGTGGGTTTTATTACCTTCGGCCTTTTTTTATTTTCATGGGATCTATAGCTTTTCAGATGTTTGATAATTAATACTCGATGATCAAGGAGGATAAAAATAAATGATTTACGATATGGAATTTGAAACACTGCCCCGGGAAGCGCTGGCCGCCATACAGCTTCAGCGGCTACAGGCTACTGTTGAACGGGTCTATGCAACAGTGCCTTTTTACAGAAAGAAATTTCTGGAAGCCGGGATCAAACCATCTGATATTCAAAAACCCGAAGATTTGAGGAAGCTTCCTTTTACAACCAAGCAGGACTTGCGCGACAACTATCCTTTCGGCATGTTTGCGGTTCCAATGGACAACGTGGTAAGAATTCACGCCTCATCAGGTACCACGGGCAAACCCACTGTGGTGGGATACACGGCAAGAGACATTAACACCTGGGCAACACTGATGGCACGTTCTTTGGCCGCAGGCGGTGCCACCAGGGGAGATATCATCCATAACGCGTATGGATACGGGCTGTTCACAGGGGGTCTCGGTGTTCACTATGGTGCGGAAAAACTTGGCGCCTCGGTCATTCCGGTTTCAGGCGGCAATACAAAACGTCAGATCGTTATTATGAAAGATTTCAAGCCTACCATTTTGACAGCAACGCCCTCTTACACCCTTCATCTGGTGGATGTAGCCATGGAAGTCGGTCTGGATTTTCGCGATTTGAGTTTTAAATTCGGAATATTCGGGGCTGAACCATGGTCCGAAAAGATGCGGGAAGAAATTGAAAAAAAGACCAACATGATCGCCGTTGATATTTACGGGCTCAGTGAAGTTATTGGCCCTGGCGTGGCCATTGAGTGTCACGAGGCGAAAAAGGGGCTTCATGTTTTCGAGGATCATTTTATTCCCGAAATCATCGACCCGGACACCGGAGAAGCAATGCCTCATGGTCAAGCCGGAGAATTGGTATTTACCTCGATTACCAAAGAGGCTTTCCCGGTAATTCGGTACCGAACCCGTGACATTACTTCTTTGAATCCCGAGCCCTGTATTTGTGGAAGAAGCATGCTTCGGATGAATCGTGTAAGCGGAAGAACCGATGACATGCTTATTATCAGGGGTGTCAATGTGTTTCCATCCCAGATTGAAAGTGTGCTGATGGAAATGGAAGAAGTCGAACCCCATTATCAGCTCATTGTTGACCGCGAAGGCAACCTTGACAAGCTGACAGTAAATGTGGAACTGGGGGAAAAAGCCTTTACCGATGAAGTCAAAGGACTTCAGCATATCTCGCAAAAAATTTCTAAAAACATCAAGGACTATCTCGGTGTTTCAGCCACTGTGAAACTGGTGGAACCCAAGGCAATCGCCCGTAGTGAAGGAAAAGCTGTGCGGGTTATTGATAATCGTAAGCTTTAAAAATTTAAGGAGGTAAGCATGCGGGCAGAACAAATATCCGTATTTCTGGAAAACAGGACCGGGCGTCTCGCAGAGGTTTCCGCCGTTCTTGCAAAGGCGCAGGTCAATATCCGGGCACTTTCATTGGCCGATACATCGGATTTCGGTGTGTTGCGTTTAATTGTCGACAACAATGAAAAAGCCAAAGAAGCACTCAAGAATGCCGGGTTTACCGTCGGAAAAACCAATGTGGTGGCCGTAGAAGTCGAAGACCGGCCCGGTGGTCTTCATAAGATTTTAAATCTGCTGTTTCAATCAGGAATCAATGTGGAGTACATGTA
>SKZT01000278.1 GCA_007127235.1 Desulfobacteraceae bacterium | reverse complement strand
GGTGCTTTCGGGGCAAAACCGTTAAGGTCGTTGCAAAACAGGGATTGTTTTTCCATGGCTCTTTTGAGGCTGTCGGATGCCCCTGCTTTTTTTCGTTTATTGGTGTTTCCATAAGTTTCTGCATTTTGTTATCCCAATTGCTTTTTTGTAATAACCTGTAATTTTAAGTATTAACCAGTCATTTTTTTTAAACTCTTTCGTCGTTCGCTTTTAGTCATTGCAAGGGTGGTGCCAATGTGTGAAAAAGGGGAAATAAGATTACTGGGGGGTTAGCGTATCAGGGAGGGCGGGTTTGGAACCCGCCCCTACATTGTCGTTGGTTCTATAATTCGCTGTAGGGGCAGGTTCCAAACCCGCCCTTCATGGTCCACCCCCCCTGCAATGGGTTCATCACCCCCGTAGGGGCGGGTTCCAAACCCGCCCTCAGAGTTGCAAACAACCCGGTTGTATCTTGTTTGCCCATTTTGGTGTGAACCTTTGCCCTTGCGGGTTATGCAAAAGCACAGCTTTTGCACTCCTTTTTTGTAAGGGCTTGTTATATTGTGGTTTTCGAGATTTTTTATTGTCTGAAAAGCTGGGGATGTGACAATTTTTGCAGTTTAAAAAAAATTATCATAAAATTTAATTTTTCTGTTTTTTATCCGGAAACTTTATGGGTAGATTTTAAGGCAGGATTCGAAAAAGGGTCATTTTGGCACCGTCTTTATCAGAAAAAAGTGATCATAGTTTTAGTATCATGCTTACAGCAAAAAAGTGCAAAAGTGGCACTGCTTGTGCAGCAATATCTCTTTTTTTGGATGGGGCATGAATACGGGCGTTTTTGAAAATATTGGGCAGGATGGATATTTTTCCCTCGCCCTTTTTGCCTGCGGCATCTTTGCCCTCACCCCTGACCCCTCTCCCAGAGGGAGAGGGGGATGTTGGCGCTATATTGGGCCACCAGTTTCCATCCAATAGAGAAGGTTCTTCCAAGCCCCGCTCCCTCTGGGAGAGGGGGATGTTGGTCAAACATGAACCAGACATCCTGACTGCCAATTCACCCCCCCTGTTTCCCACTTGTCGGTAAAGGGGGTAATCAAACGTTCCAGATTGGATTTAAACGTCTCCGGTTTTCCGGTTGTTAAAAAAACATGGCGACCTTTACCCTGATTAGTGTTTATCAATTGTCGCTGCTTCATGACACGGGCGGTCTGCAAAGCCACCGCCGGGGCCGGATCAATAATGGAGACTGCTGATCCTGCAAGTTTCCGGATAAGGGGCATGAGAAATTGATAATGGGTGCAACCAAGCACCAATTGATCCGCTCCCATGGAGAGCAGAGGATCCATGCATTCTTTTAAGAGTTTTTCAGTCTCCAGCGTATCCACTGCTCCGGATTCCACATTTTCCACCAGTCCGTGCCCGACACATGTCACCACCCTTGCGTGGTTTCCATAGGCAGCAATCAGGCTTTCAAACAGCTTTCCCTGAAAAGTGGTCTGTGTGGCAAGAACCCCTACCACTCCGGTGCGGGTATTTTTTACCGCCGGCTTGACGGCAGGTTCCATGCCGACAAAAGCCACATCCGGATAAAGTTTTCGAAGATAATGCAAAGCGGCGGCCGATGCCGCATTACAGGCGATAACAACGATTTTGGCCCCCTGTTCCAAAAGAAATACCGCAATGGCCTCACAAAAGGACCTGATCTCATCCATTGAACGAGAGCCGTAGGGTACATGTGCCTGGTCGGCAACATACAGGGTGTTTTCCCCTGGAAGCTGCCTGGCTATCTCCCGCCACACACTCAATCCCCCCAACCCGGAATCAAAGATTCCGATAGAACCTGAAACCCTGTTTTGCTTTGTCATGTCAATTTTTTCTTAAACATAAAGAAATGAGACAATCCGGTATATGAGATTAATCAAAGATGACGGCATAAGGCCTATCCAGATGATCATTGTCAGAATCGAGGCACATGCGACATCACCCATCAACCCCATATCCTGAGAATGTAAAGTTTTTGGCTGGTTTGTCATATAAAGCACCGCCACCACTTTCAAATAATAATATACCGAAATTATCGCAGTGAGTATGCCGATAACAGAAAGAATAATATATCCTGAGGACAATGCCGCTTTAAAAAGGATGAATTTGCCTATAAAGCCGGCTGTGGGCGGAAACCCGGCCAGCGAAAGAAGACAAACGCCCAGAAGGGCTGATTTAAACGGATAGACATATCCAAGCCCTTTAAAATCATCGAGGTCATCCAAATCCGAGAAATCTTTTCCGTTCCGGTCCGCTTTGGCAGAAGACAACAGGCCTATCGCCCCAAAGGCCCCCAGATTCATTAATGCATACACGACCGCATAAAATATCACTGCTTCGACACCATGGTTTTCAACCCCCGGCAAAGCCATGAGCATATAACCCATGTGTGCTGCCGAAGAATAAGCCAAAAGCCTTTTGAGCTGCTGCTGGCGCAGGGCGGCAAAATTGCCCGCAATCATGGTTGCCGCCGCCATAATCCAGAGCACAGGTATCAACTGCTGCAGAACACTATCGGCTGCATAGAGAACAATATTGATCAGGGCCGCAAATACGGCAATTTTGGAACCTGTTGCCAGAAAAGCGGTCACGGG
>SKZT01000332.1 GCA_007127235.1 Desulfobacteraceae bacterium | reverse complement strand
TCCAGTCCATGACCGGTGCCAATGCCGATTTGTGGTTGTCGTGCATTCCCGGTCAAGAGTCCGTGGTTGCACTTGGCTTGATTCGTGAAATCATGGCTTCCAGCAGGCCCGGAACTTTACCTGACATGCTGAAAAAGGGGATAGAAAAAGCCTCCCGTGAGTTCACACCTGAAAAAGTGGCCGAGCTTTCAGGTGTTTCTCTACAGGATTACCAAAAACTTATCCACCGTCTTTTAAATGCCAAAAGACCTTTGATCTTAGGCACGACTGCCGCTTCAAGCGAACCCGCATCCTATGCCGCCAATATAGCCGTCAATTATTTGAACCTTGTTTTAGATCCGCATTTGAATCTGATCGATTTTAATCGAAGGCACCGGGTAGAAATTGCATCATCGCGAAAGCAGGTGCATGATTTTTTTTATGGACTAAAGGAAAGCACGGAATCAATACTTTTGCTCAACAATGTCAATCCGGTTTATGCATTAGCCCCTGAAATCGGGGTCAGGGAGATATTAAGTGCCGAAAATCTCTTTGTTGTCAGTTTCTCAAATTTCATTGATGATACCTCGGCACTCGCAGACCTGATTTTTCCAACAAGCTTTCCCCTTGAAAGCTGGGATGAATACTCATCAACTTCAGGCATGGTTTCCACCCTCCAGCCCGCAATGGGTATACTTGTACCATCCCCGCAAATCGGCGATGTTTTTCTAAATGCAATTACGGGTCACAAAAATTACCGGGACTACCTTTTTCAACGGATGATCGATTCCGGCCAGGTCGAAAATGACCTGGACCGTCTGCATATGATTCAGCAGGGGGGTATTTTTGATACGAAATCATCCGACAAGTTTCATAAGTCCTATAAGTCCCATGAGTCCTATACTTTTTCGGTTAACACCGCCTCTGCGGATGCCATTATAACGGCATCCGAAATAACAGGGAAACTCGTGGCCGAGCAGCAGGAAAATATCCTCATTGCTGCACCCTCCATCCGCTTTTATGATGGAAGAACCGCCCACTGCCCATGGGTTTGTGAATTGCCGGATCCGCTCACAAAAGTGGCCTGGCAAACGCCCGTGATGATGCACCCGGACACGCTTAAGCGGCATCATCTTGCACAGGGGGACCGGATACTCTTGAAAAGTGTTGCAGGAACCATCGAAGCATTGATCTATGAAACCGTAAATGTTCGCCCGGGTATCCTGTTGATGAACATTGGCCAGGGACACGAGGGTTTTGGGCGCTATGCAGATCATATGGGCTTAAATCCTCTGAAATTAATGCCAAAAACCATTGATACCCATACCGGAGGTCCAGCTTTTCAAACGCGGGTATCTGTTACCAAAACCGGAAAACCTGAAAAGATCGCCCACACCGATGGCAGCCGTTTTCAGCATGACCGCAAAATTGCAGTAACGGTTTCTTTGACCGAGCTTGTCCGAAAATCCCATAATGACTGGGAGCATAACCAAAAAGCGGGCCTGAGTATGTGGGATTTTCCGCTGACACTTCCGCTTCCGGAAGGATATGACCCGAAACGGGATTTTTATCCTCCTCATGACCATGAGGATTACCGCTGGGCCATGGTGGTGGATCTGGACCGGTGTATCGGTTGCGGGGCCTGTGCTGTGGCCTGTTACGCCGAAAACAATATCGGCATCGTGGGCCTCAAAGGTATTTTAGAGCAGCGGGAGATGTCCTGGCTGATGATTCAGCGTTACCTTAACGAGCAGCAACCTGAAAAAGTCATTTTTCTTCCCATGCTTTGCCAGCACTGCGATAATGCCCCCTGCGAGTCGGTCTGTCCTGTTTATGCACCTCATCATTCCAAAGAAGGCCTCAACAACCAGATTTATAACCGTTGTATCGGAACCCGGTTTTGTTCACAAAACTGTCCTTACAAAGTCCGGCGCTTCAACTGGTTTGTCTGGAAATGGCCCGAACCTCTCAATTTGCAACTAAATCCCGACGTCACCGTAAGAACCAAAGGGGTTATGGAAAAATGCTCTTTTTGTGTTCAAAGAATAAAAATTGCCCACGGTAAAGCCAAAGATGAAAACAGGGAAATCCGGGATGGCGAAATCATGCCGGCTTGTCTTCAAACCTGTCCCACCGGTGCATTTACATTCGGCAATCTCATGGAAAAAGACAGCCGGGTTCGACAAATGGTTGAAGACAAACGAGCTTATCAGATCCTGGGGTATTTAAACACCAAGCCTGCTGTTATTTACCTGAAAAAAGTGGTGCAGGAGATTTAATCCATGGCACAACTGACTTACTCCCAGATAGACAACACGGTTATTGACTCGTTACATCCGCCCTCCCGAAAATACTGGATAGTCGTGGCCTTGCTCGCAATGGGAATATTAATCGGCGCTTTCTGCTGGATGTATCAAATATTTGTCGGTGTCGGCGTCGGCGGGCAGAATCATCCGGTAATGTGGGGAACTTATCTGATCAATTTCGTTTTCTGGGTGGGTATTGCCCACTCGGGCACGTTGATATCCGCCATTTTGCATCTTTTCAGGGCCGGATGGAGAAATCCTATTGCCAGAGCTGCTGAAACCATGACGGTTTTTGCCGTCTGTATTGCCGGTTTGTTTCCCTTTATCCACCTGGG
>SKZT01000107.1 GCA_007127235.1 Desulfobacteraceae bacterium | reverse complement strand
TCCTGGTAAAATTTTCATCACCCCAGGTATGTGAGATATTTGCACAAAAGGATTGCTGCACTAATATGAATCTTTCCGCTCTTTTTATAGAAATTTTCGTCATTATCGTCCTGGTTTTTATCAACGGCATTTTTGCCATGTCTGAAATTGCTCTGATTTCGGCCCGGAAATTTCGTCTCCGCGAACTGACCGACCGTGGGAAACGGGGGGCTCGATACGCCCTCCTATTATGCAAGGATCCAACCCGCTTTTTATCTACAGTGCAAATCGGAATTTCCCTCATGGGTATTTTAAGCGGTGTCTATGGGGGGGCCATTGTCGCAAAGTACCTGGAAAGGCTTTTGGAAACCATCCCCATGCTGGCACCCCATGCCCGCACACTGAGTCTTTCAATCGTCGTGCTTGTAATCACCTTCCTTTTTCTGGTGGTGGGCGAAATCATACCCAAACGCCTGGCCATGCTTCATCCGGAAAGCATATCCTCATTTTTTGCCATCCCCATGTATTTTCTCTCCCGCATTGCAGCACCCGCGGTATATATCATAAGCATGACTTCCAATGGAATTCTCAGGCTTTTCGGAATTAAAAAACATCATGATGAAGAGGCAATGTCGGAGGAAGAAATCAAGCAGTTGTTTCGGCAAGGGGCCAGAACCGGCGTTTTTCATCCCTCGGAAATAAATCTGGTGGAAAGAGTGCTCAAGCTCGATGACCGTCCGGTTGGAAGTCTGATGACACCCATTAAAGATGCGGCCTGGTTTGAAGAAAACGAGCCTTTCAGGCAATGCATGGAAAAAGTCAGAGACACAGCCCACAGTTGCTTTCCTGTGGCCCGCAAAAGCCTGGATAATATTATCGGAGTGGCATGGGTCAAGGATCTTCTGGCGGCAAGCTGTCAAACCAACCCGGTTTTGAAAGACATTGTCAAACCCGCCGTTTACGCACCTGCCCACTTAAACAGCCTTCAAATCCTGGATCGTTTTCAAGACACCAGAACCCATATGATTCTTATTGTTAACAATTCTGAAACCGTTGAGGGGCTGATCACCATCAATGATATTCTCCAGGCGATTATCGGAGAATTGCCTTATCCCACCTGGTTTGAAGAACCCGGTATTATCCGAAGAGATGATGGTTCTCTGCTTTTGGATGGACATTTGTCTGTGAGAAAAGTAAAAAAAGCTTTAAAAATCCCCAAAATGCCTGAAAAAGAAAAGGGAAGGTACAAAAATCTTGCTGAATTGGTCAAGGGACACCTGGACCATATCCCCATCAGCGGGGAAAGTTTCTCCTGGGAGGGATATCGCTTCGAGGTAGTCGATATGGACGGCCCCCACGTGGATAAAGTACTGGCAATGGCAGAAGCTGATGCAAGAGAAGAAGACAAAGAAAGCTCACCAGAATCGAACAATGAACCTTAAACTCTGAACTTTGCTGGTTATAACGGATTTGGGGGTGACTTGTTAAAGGAGTGCAAAAGCTGTGCTTTTGCATTTTTTTCCCGTTGCCATGCTTTGCGTAGAAGCCAGGGTATAAAATTATTCTGGTCATAAGGGATTTGGGGGTGAGTGGTTGATGGGAGCACTATTTGTTCCATTTCATTCCTTTGGCAAAAAGGCGTTTTTTAGGTTCCCCCCTTTTGAAAAGGGGGGTCAGGGGGGGATTTGAAGCGTTTGTAAATCCCCCTAAATCCCCCTTTGCCAAAGGGGGACTTGCTGCACACACAACCCCTTAGGTCGCTTCCAATAGCCTGTATCAGGAGTAAGGCTTAAATGAATACCGTATCAAAACACTATTTGGAAAAACATGTAATGCTCTATCAATTCAACACCCCCATATCCGTTATAACCAGGAACGTTGAACATTCCCCTCACCTTTTGAGTGTAACCTGTTTGTGTGAAAAGACTTGTGCTCAATTGTAGGTGCGAATTCATTCGCACAATGTGAACCTCGTTGCTCATTATAGTGTCTATGCCTGTTCCCCCTGGGAAAAAGTGGCTGGGGGCCGCTAAAAACTTTTCTGTAAATCCGTGCCGGATTAAAAGTGCGAATGAATTCGCACCTACAGAAAAATCGGATTTCACACAAACAGGTTACACCCTCACCTTTTTTCCCCGGCCTGCTCCAGCCGGTTTTTGCGTTTTTGCCACCACCACAACATGGCCACCATGAGAATACCGGTTGTATCGGTGATCACGGTGGGTGTAAAACACAGGAAAGTGGCAACGGCAAAAAATATCCATTCAAAAATTGTGGTTCGGCGCACCAGATATCCCATGGTCAATGCGGAAAATGCCAAAGTTCCCGCTGTTGCCGAGAAAAAGGAAAAAGCGACATCCTTTAAAGGATAAGGTTGTGGTGGAAGCATATCCCAGTTTTTGATCAGAATCTCAGGGGTGAAAGCAAACAAAAACGGCATTACATAGAGCATTTTGGCAAATTTAAAAGCGGTCCACCCGGTTTTCCATGGATCTGATCCCGCAATAGCCGCGCCCGCATAGGCCGCAACACATACCGGCGGGGTAATATTGGAATCCTGGCTGAACCAGTAAACAATCTGGTGAGCGGCAATGATCATTATTCCCATTTCGCCCAGGGCAGGCACGGCCAGCACGGCCACAATCAGATAAGCAGCGGTAACCGGTACCCCCATGCCTAAAACCAGGGATGCCAGACCGATCAAAAGCAAAGCAATCACCAGGTTGCCGCCGGCAAGAGTGATGATAATGTCGGAAAACTTCAGGCCAATGCCGGTCAGTGAAATAGATCCGACAATAATACCGATCACCCCGACCGTTGCCCCAATGATAAGCGTATTGCGAGCGCCGGTAATAATGGCTTCAAAAATCTCCTTGGGTCCCATACGGGTTTCTTTATCCCCCCAGCTGACCAGTATGCATCCCAGCGTGGCCCAGAATGCTGAAAAACCCGGCGAAAATCCTCTCAGCATTAATACGATGATTATAAGAAGCGGCAATGTTCTGTACCATTGTTTCTTGAATATATCCCATGGCTTTGGCAAATCGGTGAGTCCATGTATTCCGAATTTTTTGGCCTCAAAATGCACCATGGTCAAAACAGCCAGAAAATAAAGAAAGGCGGGGAAAATACTGATCAGCATGATACTGACATAGGGAATTCCGGTGAGTTCCGCCATTAAAAACCCCCCGGCGCCCATAACCGGCGGCATGAACATTCCTCCTATGGATGCCGATGGTTCAATTGCACCGGCCACATGGGGGCGAAATCCGGCCCGTTTCATCATGGGAATTGTAAATGCACCGGTTGCAACCGTGTTGGCAATGGCACTTCCTGAAATGGATCCGAACAAAGAAGATGCCATGACCGCCACCTTGGCAGGTCCACCGGCAGAACGGCCGGCAATCGAAAGGGGCATATCAATAAAAAACCGCCCTGCACCAGATTTATGAAGAAAAGCACCAAAGAAAATAAATAAAATAACATAAGTGGCCAAAACATCGGCCATAACACCGAAAACACCGTCCTGGGTTAAATAGAGAGCATTTACGATACGCTCAAGACGAAAACCCCGGTGCGCAAAAGCATCGGGCATATAGGGCCCGTAGAGGCAAAAAAGGATAAAGGCAATACCGATCAGTGTAAAAGACCACCCAAGAACCCGGCGGGCAACTTCCAGAGAGATAATAATTCCGAGAAAACTCACATAAAAATCAAGAACCGTTTCACTTCCCATACGGTAATTGAGTGCCTCAAATTCGGCAATCCAATACAGGACCACAGCAGAAGCACTCAAAAAGAATAAAATATCAGTAAGACCGGGTGAATTGGGAAAACGTCGGGCACTCCATAAATTTGCCTCATATAACCCGGCTGTCAACAAAATTCCGGCGGCCAGAACTCCCCACAAAGAACCCATGGCTCCCATGGCCGCCACAAAACCTTCATCGGCCAGCAAATCCTTGACCATTCCCAACCTGGCGTCAAATCCGGCAATTCCTTCATAAAGCAAAATTGCAGAACCTGTGACCGCCACCGCAAACCCCATGATCATGCACAGAAAGGGCCTGAACCACACGGAACCGCCGGGGTACATGATAAAAACCAAGGCGTAAGTCAGCAATACATAAACGCCGCGATGCATTTGTGCCGAAAGGGGACTGATGCCTGAGGAATAAAAATAAATCAGCACCATGGAAATCATCAAAATATTGCAGGTCCAACGCCAGAATCCCTTGAGATTTCTGAAACCTTTTTGTTCTTTTTCAAGTATTTTTTTTAGTTTTTCGTCCCGGACTTCAGGCTCTCCTGCTGCCGCTTTTTGTAGCTCCTCAATCGACATGGCTCCCCCAACAGCATTTCAGGCATTATCTGGCTTTAATTTCTTCGGGAATTTCTATCCCTTGTTCTTCCCAGAACTTCTGTGCTCCTTTTGCCATGGAAATGGGTATCCCTTTGATACCGGTCTCCATCGACATTTCCGAAGCAGCTCTATGGGCTTTTACCATATGATCCAGGCCTTCCGGTGAAAAAACAACTTTAAGCGCCTGATATACCACTTCATCATCTATGCCGTCACGGGTACACCATATGGTGGAATCCTGAAACGTTTGGATATCCTGATCCTGCCCTTTATATGTTCCTGCGGGAATTACGGTGGATGAGTAAGCAGGAAATTTTTCAAAAAAACCCGATTCTCTGGCAGATTTCTCTAAATCGATAAGAGCAATATCATTGGTTGTGCTGGCCTCGATAATGGAAGCATTGGGATAGCCAACCAATACCCAGAAAGCATCGATTTTCCTGTCTCCCAACGCTGAAGCTGCCGCTGAATAGCCAAGAAACTGAGGATCAATTTTATCCCATAATTCAGTGGCCTCAAAGAGCCGCTGTGCTGAAAGTGCTGCGCCGGAACCCGCATTTCCGACAGCCACTTTTTTTCCTTCCAGCTCTTTGATGTCGGTGATACCACTGCCCTTAAGGACTACCAGCTGGGCCGGAGCACCATATAAATAGGCCATGGGACGTACCTTGTCGTAAACCCGGGGATCACGGGGAAGTTCCCCTTTTTCCCCCAGCCACATATCCACCGAATAAACAATTCCAAAATCGACGTCCCCGGAATTCAACCGTTTAAGGTTTTCCGCCGAACCACCCGTTCCTTCACTGGATACTTCGAGATTGGCAATATTTCTTGACAACAAAATAGCAATCCCGTTTGCAAAATACTGAAAAGTGCCTCCTACAGGGCCGCCGCCAAAAGCAAGCCGCTTTTTGGCAGCAAAAACAGTTCCCCCTGCAATCAATGTGATCGCCAGAAATATTACCAGAATAATTCTCCAATGCTTGTTCATACACGCCTCCTTAAATTAAATTCATTATCAGTAAGATCTTTTTTCATGCCGTTCAGGCAAAATCAGAAAAGCCACAAATGGCAATCCCATATAATTTTAACACATCATAAAAAATGAATGTCATTATTTTTTTGCATATAGCAAAAAAACCAGATCGATACAATCAAGAATATTACCTTGCAATTAACAGTACATTCATTATACTTCAATGTTGAGGAAATTTTTTTATATTTTTTGCATTGTTGAAGATTGTTGTCCAAATGTGAGACTTTTTCAGGACTGGTGTAAAACTATTATGCAGGTAAAATCAATGTTGAGAGGTTTTCAAAAACAATATTTAAAAAGACTGGCACATGGTATGAAACCGGTTGTTTTTATCGGACAAAAAGGTTTGACCCCCACCCTTGTAAGAGCCATGAACAATGCTTTCGACACACATGAACTTATCAAGGTCCGGTTCATCGATTTTAAGGAAAAAAAGCAAAAAGAAATGTTTGCATCAGAAATAGAAAGAATTCATGATTGTCAGAAAGTGGGCATGGTCGGCCATGTTGCCATATTTTACCGGGAGCAGAAAAATCCCGAAAAGCGTAAAATCGTTCTTCAGGAAAAAACCGGCGAAGATGTTGAATAATCTGGAAAAGGCGGCACTGGGTTTCTATGACCTTGCCTGGAGCGCCGCTATCCCTCTTTTGTCTAAAAACAAGCGGCTTGCCGACGGGTTTGCACAGCGAAAATTAGACCGTAGACTGGCTGAAGCCGATATCTGGATTCAGGCGGCCTCGGCCGGAGAAGCTTATCTGGCGCAATCCATTCTGAAAATGATTGAACCTCCAAGGCCGGTTCATATCCTGGTCACTTCCAATACCCGCCAGGGGTTGGATATCATCCGGGCTGCAATTTTGGATATCCCTGAAAAAAAAAATATAACCATATCGGCCGCCTGTTTTCCTTTTGACAGCCCCCGCATCATGCGAAAAGCGGTTAATCAGGTTTCTCCAGACATTATGGTGCTCCTGGAATCCGAATTATGGCCGGGGCTGCTTTCAGCACTCAAAGAATCCGGGAGTAAAATCCTGACAATCAACGGACGCATGACCCCAAAAAGTCTGAAACATTATAAAATATGGAGTTCCTTTTGGAACAGTCTTGCTCCTGACCGCATTCTTGCCATATCCCACGAGGATGCCCATCGCTTTGGAATTCTTTTTGGAAAGCAAAGGGTACGTGTGGTGCCCAACATTAAATTCGACGGTATCAATACCGAAAATGCACGCGGGAAGGTTCTTGAATCCATAAAACGTTTTTTACCTTCAGAGGTTCCATTTTTGGTGCTGGCATCGATTCGAAAAGAAGAAGAAGCTTTAATTCTTAAAATGATCAAAACGATATTGGAAAAGCAGCCCAAAACGGTCATCGGCTTGTTTCCGCGACATATGCACCGGCTTTGCCACCTGGAAAAAAAACTTGCCGCAAGCAGTCTTTGCTGGAAATTAAGATCTGAAACAAACCATCCTCCGGCCCCTGGTACAGTGCTTTTGTGGGATAAGTTCGGTGAACTGGCCGCTTCCTATCAACTGGCAAAGGCCGCCTTTGTGGGTGGAAGTCTTGTCGACGCAGGGGGACAGAATTTTTTGGAACCGCTCATGTGCGGGATTATTCCCGTCACCGGACCTTATTGGGACAATTTTTACTGGGTTGGGCGGCAGATTATGGATGCAGGACTTGTCCGAATGGCAGGCGATTGGAAACAATCGGCAAACATTCTTATCCAAATGCTTCAGGAACCCGAATCGCGGGAAAACGTGCGGAAAAAAGCCCTCGATTACATCGGAAAACGCCAGGGAGGCACCCAAGAAGCGTGCAAGCTTATCTGCCAATATATCCCGTTTTGATTATTATAAGGAGGCCTGAAAGGCCGATACATAATCCAGCCCAGGGCAGCGCCATTGCCAGTATACACAAGCCTGGTAACTCCCCGGCTGCACCGGCGTTAAGCCAAGCATTTCAATAAACTTGTAGGTGCGAATTCATTCGCACACCCTGGCGGATTTATCCGCCTGCACCAGAATATGCAGAAGAAAAAGTGTTGATTGTAACGGATTTGGGGGTTAGGGGGATGTTGAAGGAGTGCAAAAGCTGTGCTTTTGCATTTTTTCTGGTTATAACGGATTTGGGGGTGACTCGTTGAAGGAGTGCAAAAGCTGTGCTTTTGCATTTTTCTCTTGTTGCCATGCTTTGGGTGGGAACCAGGGTATAAATTATTCTCTGGTTACATGAATTGAATGACGTTTGAGGGAACTTAATATATATGGCACAATGCAACACTCCGGTAATTTGGAACGAGGGCGGGTTTGGAACCCGCCCCTACAGGCTTCCATGTTGATATTCTATAAACAAATCACCCCCAAATCCGTTATAATCAGCATTTTTTCTCGTACCCATACTCTGCGTGAAACGCAATCACGACTCTGCTATACAAGTTACGACTGAAACCTGAAACCTGACACCTGACACCTGACACCTCATATCTAAGAACTATGCAGCACAACAAAACTCAGAAAGAAAGGTTGTATAAATAAATTTGAATTTTCCCGAATGTTACGGCATTATTCCCGCCAGATACGGATCCAAACGATTTAAAGGAAAACCCTTGGCGCAGATATTGGGAAAACCCATGTTCTGGCACGTTTATTCCCGGGCCTGCCAATGTCCCGAACTGGTAAAAACCGTTCTGGCCACCGATGATAAAAGAATTTTCAAGGCTGCCACAGATTTGGATGTTCCCGTGATGATGACACGCAGGGATCACATCAGCGGCACCGACAGGGTTCTGGAGGCTGCGCTCGGCATGGGAATTCCCGGCAATGCCGTAGTGGTTAATATTCAGGGGGACGAACCCGCACTGGAACCGGCAATGCTCAGCCAGCTGCTAAAACCTTTCATATCTCCGGAAGTTATGGTGTCCACGCTTGCCCAAAAAATCGATGCTGAAAAAGCCCTTAACCCTGACATTGTTAAGGTTGTCCCGGCTCTCAACGGAAGGGCACTATATTTTTCCCGATCGCCGATTCCCTTTTATCGGGATGATGAACATGGTGAACATTTTGGCCATATCGGATTGTACGCTTTTCGAATGGATATTTTGAAAAAATTTGTTCACCTGGGGCCCGGCCATCTCGAAAAAATTGAAAAACTCGAACAGTTGAGACTCCTGGAAAACGGCATACCCATCCATGTTGTGATCACCGATTACGAAAGCGTCAGTGTAGATCGTCCCGAAGATTTGACAATTGTATCACGGCTTTTATTCAGGAAGGTAAACCCTAAACCATCTCCCCTGTAATTATGCCCGAATCATTGGGCGTTTTCACAAAAACACGCCGGATATTTTTCACCCCTGCTTCCGAAAGCATTTCATTTAGCTGGGATTCCGAATAGGATCTTCCGCCCTCGGTGCCCAAAAGCATGTTCAGGGAAAACAAAGCCGGAAACTCGGGGCCATCCATGGAATCATTTAAAATAAACTCATGAATAATAATCATTCCCCCAGGCTCCAGAGCATTTACCGCTTTTTGTATGATGTCTCTGCATGTGGACGGGCTTTCTCCGTGCAAAATATGGGAAAGCCATACCACATCGAATTTACCTTCAATACCTGATTTCGTATAATCACCTTCCTGGAAATCGATTCGATCGGACAACCCAAAGCCGGAAATGGTCTTTTCCGCAAAAGGTCTTGTGGTGGGAAGATCATAGACTGTCGCATTAAGTTGGGGATTATACAGGCAAAAATGAATGGCATAAGTTCCGGGGCCCCCGCCCAGATCCAGAAGGCGGTGTTTTGCTGTCAGATCTATCTCAGACACAAGCTTGGGTGCAAGGTCCATGGCCAGATTGTACATCCCCATGAGAAAACTTTCACGCCATTGCTCATCGCTGACCGGTATTCTTTGCCGGATCGGTTTTCCGCTGATTACCGACTCGTCAAGACGGTTCCATGATTCCATCAGGTGATGGTGATGCATAATCATATAACCAATATATCCCGGAGATTCTTTGGAAAGAAAGGCTTTGGAACCATCGGTGTTTTTAAACTTTTCACCGTTTTTAAACAGCAATTTCATGCCTGCCAATGCATTTAACAGGCGTTCAACACCATCCATAACACCGTTTAGTTTTTCGGCAACTTCTGCGGCTGTCAACTCATTTTGCCCAATAATAGTGAACACATCCAGTTTTACACCAGCATGAAGTGTGCACGTTTTCCAATACCCTCCCGAGATTTCAAGAAGCTTACCCGGATTCCATTCCTGTGACGACATATTTACCTCCATTTTTTGGTTAACAAGCAAGTAAAAAGATGATCGCAAACGTTCCCCCCTATGGAAAAGGGGGGTTTTAGGTCCCCCCTTTTGAAAACTGGTCTTTACCCACACTTGAGACAAGGGGCATATTTTGGGGTTGATATCAGCATTGCCGTTGTAATCGTTATATATGTGTGGATAAGGATCAGTTGCCAAAGGCTTTTTTTCTTAAATCAATGTCATTGAATCATCGCTTGCTCAGCACCGCCAACTCTCCAAATCCCGAGAAACAACCCCGATAGGGGTTAGGTTATCTAGCCGGTGGTTTTTAACCACCGGAGAATCACGCCCTCAAAAACAAATCCCGGAGGGACGATGCTAAGTTACGTCCATAACAGGATGGTTGGTCGTCAGGTAAATGGGCGCCTGCCAAACGAAAACAAGGATCGTCACATCGTCCCTCCGGGACTTAAAAATCATAACCTCAACCGGTGGCTAAAAGCCACCGGCTAGATAGCCTTTTCCC